>NZ_JAUBRN010000128.1:0-5366 GCF_036701875.1 Microcoleus sp. MON1_C5
CCCCATCTTTTTTTACCTTAAGTTGTCTCAATCCGCTACTGGCAATGCTTTTGACTGGGTTGTCACCCCGTCAGCTCTTTCAGTATATCATTCCGGTGCAACCGGAATTGATATGAGTTGAACAACGCCAGGGGAAGCCCACCCACTGGGATTTTACCCAAGTCGGTAAACTCATAAGAGCGATCGCCCTCCGACTCCACCAATCCCTTCAACTGCCACCGAAAGTTTACCAAGTCTTTGGGAATCGATCGCTTTTGAGCCCCGTACTCTTTCCACAGCACCTTCAACTGTTCCAATTCCTCACCCTTGAGTTCGATGTTGAAATGCTCGTAGAGGGGAAGCGAGGGAAACGCTTTGGTTTTAATCCGCTGCGAAACTGGCTTGCAAGTGTCCCCGGTGTGCGCGAAGTGGTGTTCTTTCACTGATCCCTTTTTTGCGGTGAGGGAGCCGCCACAGTAGAGACAAGCGAGGTTAGTTTTTCCGCGCACAACTTCATCAATGCCCGTCAGTTCACCACTGAGAGCAACGCCGTATTTTAGCCACATTGTCTGTCAATTCTCCTTTGAGCCGGTTTTCGTAGATGCACCTGCTCCACATGACCAACGATTTTAACAAATCCAGGGGTTAGAGCTTCTGCCTTGAGGGAGAAAGCGATCAGCACTCGATGCTCTTGATGCGCGAGTGTCAATCGGCGCGGCGTGAGAGGTAATGTGCTCAAAATATTACTTTCGGGTAGTTGGGGAGGCTGCTGATCGCGCCTGGGCCATAGCTGCGTCAAAAGCACGGATTGATGTCTGGGTGGCTCGGGTACAAAAACAAAAGCGAGAGCGAGAGCACAAGTAAAGTAGATGCAGAGGCGAGTCGTCAGGTCGGGCGATCGTCAGCTTTTGCATCTTTCAATTATAAAATTGCGAGTGCTTTAGCAAGGAAGATACAAGCTAACAACGCCCAGGCACACTGCCTACCAACAAATAATCGATTTGATGCAGACGTTACTTGCGGCAGGTGATGGGCACTGCTAGCCTACTTTTATACGCCACGCTAGAGCAGTAAGCCTTTACCTTCCTTTCATAGCTATGAGCAACGACGCAATCGCACTTTATGAAGCAATCAACCTTCTGAAACAGGTTGACGAAGATATTTGGATCGTAGATGGTTCCATCGTGCAGATGGCAATGTATGGAGCAAAAGTGCCCTTCCCAACCCGAATGACGATTGTGCGACTGAGCACGGGTGACCTATGGTGCCATTCACCAACAGAATTGACTCCAGAACTGAAAGCTCAAATTGACTCCCTCGGTTCACTGCGCCACCTCATTTCGCCCAACAAAATTCATTACGCCCATATCGGTGCTTGGACTAGCGCCTATCCAGAAGCTATAGCATGGGCATCTCCAGGTGTTCGCGATCGTGCCGCGCAGCAGAAAATTGCAGTGGATTTTGATGCTGACTTGGAAGATGAACCACCACATGAGTGGGTAGCAGACCTAGACCAATTAATCTTTCGTGGCGGTCGATTTATGGAAGAAGTCGTCTTTTTCCACCGCAAGAGCGCCACTCTCATCCTTGCCGATCTCATAGAAAACTTTGAACTAAATAAAGTGAGTCAGCAGTTGCATTGGCTACTTAAATTAGGGGGTGTTGCTGATCCGGATGGAAAACTCCCATTGGATTTGCGAATGACATTTCTCGGGAAAAAGGAACAGGCACGTAGCTGCTTACAGCGAATACTTCAGTGGAACCCTGAAAAAGTTATCCTATCCCACGGTCGTTGGTATGAGAATAACGGTACTGCTGAGTTACGGCGTGCTTTTCGCTGGCTTGAATAATGTTTAGACGACAGCAAGCTATCCAACGACAACAAATTCGACACCCTCGGACACTCTAAATATTCTGGGGAGCCGTGCTTAGAAAGACTGTTTTTCTTTAAGTCTGATGCCGTTGCCTATGCTGCCGAACTAGACAAGGAACTAAAACCCTATGGGAAGGATTGAGCTACCCACCAACCCAACCGATCGCCCAAGCTCCCAGCCGCTATACTGCGACTAATGGGCAACCTATTGCCAATTACCAATTATCCATTACCCTTCATAAAAAAGCCCTCGGCATCACGTTGGGGGCTCTTTGTTTTGGGACGATCACATTTTCTCGACTTCGACAGAAATTTGGTCAGCACTAGCCCTCGCAACAAATTCAGTGGCTGCCTTATGAACAAATATCGCCTTTGTGCTTTTAACTTCATAAGGTAGCTACAACTGAGTGCTACGCTTGGCCATAACCGGGCGCTACGTTATTAGCGATGATTTAATGGTGTGGCGCTTACTCATCTACTAATGACCAATAACAAAAATCATGGGTGCTATCGAAACTATGTTTTTCTACAGAGACTTTCTCTGTCAAACTCGCTGTAACGATGAATGGGTAATCTTTTGCCCCACTTGCTTTTATGGTTATGTAGGCAGAGCCGATGCCGGTCTTGCCTACACAGCCGCAAAAGAAAAAGTGGATCGTGTTCTAAAACTGCGGTACGCGAAAGCCAATCGCCAAAACTCCTGAAGCCGTTTATAGTGTTGGTAATTGGGGCAAAGACTCATTGCCAATTACCAATTGCTAATTACCCATCGTGTAAAAAAGCTCCCCTGACATTTCGGTCGGGGGCTTTTTTTTGGGCGCTCGGGCGATCGGACTACTCCAGCAAACGCCATAAATTCAACCCCAAATTACTACTTTAATTGTAATTGTAAATTATGAGATATTTGTTAATTATTTGTATTTTTTCTAAATGGATTCAATCGTTCTAAAAACTCAAAACTTAAATAAAGACAGCGAGCCGTTATTATGATAGATTGTAATACTTTTAACTCTATCAAATCTAATATTAATTCTTTTTGTTTTTTAAATGGTTGGTAAGAGCTAACTTGATTTTTTAAATTAATTGCCGTATTTTGGTTAGAATCGTTCGTAGACAGGTTGTCTTTTATTTTTTGGACAAGGAGTTCCCAACTCTCACTCTCAGGCTGTAGTCGAATGGCATCATTCGCACCACTTTGTGCGAAGTATCTTTCCCGGTCACCCACCATGATTTGACCACCCAGTTTTAAAATAACGGGAATTTGTGCGGTTTCCGGGTTAATTTTAAGCATTGTGGCAATCTCTACCCCATTCAATTGCTTATCATGGTATATATCCGAATAAGCTGTATTAACAATAATGATATCCACTTGCTTATTAACTGCGATTTCCATTGTGGTTTTTATATCAAATCCATTATATGCAACCAAATTAAATTTTCTAATAAACCGTCGAACCATTACGGAAAAATTCAACCAATTATCTCCAACTATTAAAACTTTTATTGAGGCTTTAATGTGTTCAGGTTGATCAATCTCTGCAATAGCACAATAATTCATAGGATGAAAATTAAAAATAGCAATTATTTTTAAATTTTCATTCTGGAAACTAACTAAGTCCTGATAGGTTTGTGCGGGTAGTGAGCAATAGACAAAATCCCAATGATAAGAATTTATATCTGAATTCCAAACCAATAAGTGGACATAACAAAGCCACAAAGAAAATTTAGTATCCATTTTTTTTTTACTTAATTTACTATTTTTTGCGTAAACAAATCGGTGCTTTTTCGTTTTAAAATTAGCCGGAGGAGGGCTATCCCGCCTCCATTGTGTAAACTATCTTAATTCATCTATCCTCGCCTCCCAAAATTTCTAAAATTTTCGCAACGTCCCCCAAGTCAGTTCTCGACTTTTTACGCCGCGCTTTCAACTGGTTGAGCAAGTCTGCTGGCTCTGGTAGTTCGATCGCTAGTGCTGGATTTTGTTTCAGTTCTGCCAGTTGCGCTTCAAGCTTCTCCCCTTCTTCACGCTCTTCTCTAAGGCGGGATTGCAATAGTGCTACCACCTTGCGCTGATTGTCGATCGTTGTAGAACTCGATTCTAAAAGCTGATCGTAGTCCTGCTGATTCTCTGTCGGCATCGAGTCTAATTGCCGCCTGAACGGTTCGTCATGGGTACGATCGCGATTGGGACAAACGACGAAGAACCCCCCAACCGTGGCGACAACGGTCGGGGACGGGTGCAGCTAGCCAAGAAATTGATGCTCTCGATCGTCCCGGTAAAGCGCATCACGTCCGACGTGCCTGCCTGCAACTTTGACCCGAACGAATTAGAAATTGCTGGGGAGCTCAGTTTGGCAATCGGCGGTTTTTGCTCTCCCCTGGTGCTGCCACGGGACGGCGATAACTACAAAGTTGTTAGCGGCCACTTTCAATTCCATGCGGCGGTTCTGGCACGGAAGCTAAACCCAAGGGCGGGGGAAAACATACCGGCGATCGTGCTGGAAGCTGAGAATCAATCCGTGATACTCGCACAAATCAAAATATTGAAAGTCGCCTAGACCAGATCACACCCCATCCGCTTTTTCTGGATGGGGTTTTTTAAACTTCTTGAGAAGAGTGATAATTAAAAGGACTAAGCCCATGAACAACAGCAACGACGACCTCGAAGCCCTTATCCGCTCTGCTAGCCCGGATGGCCACAGAAGCGAATTGATTCCTGTCACCATTACTCCTGAAATGGCCAAAGGATACCTCTGTTTTGGACTGGAACAGGAACGGGAGATTGATCAGGCTGTGATTGACGATTACGCGCTTTCAATGCAGGACGGGGAGTGGAAAGCTGGCTCGGTACTGATATTCTCTGAGAATTACAAAATCATTGATGGCTATTACCGATTAGCAGCAGTTGCTCAGTCAGGAGTGCCGGTGGAATTTTATCTGGTCAGGGGAGTACCCACTAATCTCTAATCCCAGTTGCCCCGTCCGAGTCTTGGATGGGGCTTCTAAAAATCTTTAAATATGACATAACCCGTACTGTGTAGTATTTGCTCGATTCTTAATTGCTGATTTTGCTGTGGGAGTTGCCCGTTTCTTTGCAGTGCTATCTTGTTTTTTGTTATGCGTTGCTTTTTAGGGGTTACTAACACGTTTCTTGGCTTCTGATGCTTTGACATCATAACCGGAGTTAGGATTAGCTTGGTGCAGTTGCATTAACAGGTCGATATAGAACTTGTAATACTCCTGCACTGTGGCAAAGTATGAGCGACGGAGGTCTGGGCTGGCTATATTACTGCTGAGGTTTTCGATGATTTTGAGAGAGGATTCAATGTCGTTGAGGGCTTCGGTAAGATTGTGTCGATCGCGTTTGACAGCAGTCATGCTGTAGAGGGTGAGAGCTTCCCCGCTGCGGTCACCAGTTGCCCGCCTTAGAGGCAGGGACTGGCTTGTGAAATTTTCATAACTCCCCACAAAAAATTAACACTTACTTCTTCTGGGGTAGATTTCGAGGCGGGAC
>NZ_JAUBRN010000030.1:0-81952 GCF_036701875.1 Microcoleus sp. MON1_C5
CTGCTTATCAATCTATTCAACAAGCTCTCTCTATTGATGGCTCCATTTTTTCCCCTAGTTGAGCAATTACGAAAAAATTCATGACAACAGTACCATTCCCTACAAGAAAGGAAGAAAAAAAACTTTAAGATTATAAAATAATACAAAAAAAAGCGATGCCGTAAATCCCAAATTACTGGTCTATCAATTTAATCTCCTTGCCATTGCCGATCTTGCAGTTCCTTTTGAGGGAGTAGCGAGGTGGCTTCAATTTCTGGCCGGATTGCTGTTGTGACTTCGCAGTTACTATTCAAGCAATCGATCGGGAGCAGTGGACTGAAAATCCACGTGTTACGAGTTCAACTCTCGTTCCTGGCATCGCAAAGCCCTCACAAAGTTGAGGGTTTTTTTTTAGGAAAAATGCGGGCAATGCAGTCATTTATCGAACTCGATTTGCCTGAAAGTTTAGCTAACGAGATTGGTGAATCTGTTCGACCTGAATATTTGAAGCTGTGGAGAAGGATTCAGCCCCGCCGAGAATAGTTTTTTCGGGATAGCGCCTTATTTTTGAGTGAGGTACGACGCTAGTTCTGGAATTTCACCGGCGCGCTGCCACTCGGCTTCCCCGCGCCGGACTTTGGTTCGGGCTGTGATTTCCTGAATCTCCCATAATTGCAATTTGGTATAGGGCCCCTTGGCTTCACCGCTGCGAAACACGTACCATTGAGCAACTTCAGGAGTTGGCTGGGTCGATCGTCTCACAGGCTTCATCCGATTAATTCCAGTTGTGGCTTTGAGCTGATTTAGCTCTTGTTCTACCGGATTCGGAGGCGGTGAGTTAGAATTGGGCGATCGCTTTTTCTTAGCTGAACTCTGACTTTTCTTAGCCTCCGGCTTACCTCTGGCAATTTCTACTTCGCGAGGCCACCCCCAGAAATGCCACAGCGCCACCCAAACTAGGGCTACGGCAGATCCTAAAATCTCTTCTTGTGTTTCTGACCATTCTGAAGACTCTCCAAACAGCAGAAAACCGATCGCACCGAGTACGCTCGCTATGAGGTTTAGGCAAATTAGGTTGGTAGCGTCGTTAGCGGCTAAGTGCCAACTGGTTGTGTGCCGAACAAAAGATTGGCTGGTTGCTGTCGTGTTGTGTTTCCAGGCTTTGCGAGCTTGAATCCGGCTATGACCAGGAGATTCGGCGGGCCACCACATCGCTGCCCAATTAACTAAATGCGCTGACCAATACTGCAAAGCTGCATATCCCACTATTGCGCTCAGCAGTACGCACACAACTAAGAAAAAAGTTGTTAATGGTAGTAGCTGTTTCGGTAGGATTTGTGCCGTCGCAATAGTTAGCAAAAAAAACGGAGTACCAGTTACTACTGGAACTAACAAAAGTTCAAATATCTTTAGAAGGTCTGCATAGAAAATCCCTAAGAATTTAAGAATAATTTTAAGCAGCTTTGCAAAGCGGAAGTGATACAGGTAAGCAGATGCGATCGCAGTTCCTAGAATTAAAGCAATGAGCGCGCCCGAAGAGCTGTTGACCGGTAGCATAAAAATGGCGATCGCGGGAATTCCCATCACGATTGCTGCGGGCACCGTGAGAAATGCAATAACGCCTTCCCTCCAGTGCTGCCAAGCCGATACAGTAGGCGGTTGCTGATTGTGTCGGCGAATTTCCATCCACTCGGCAACCTTCGTTACTCCCCAGTGATAGAAAGAAAATAACAAGATTTGGCACAACCAAGCAAATGTTATTACGGCTTGAAAGTCCGAGCTCCTGATGGTGTACCAGTACCTCCTGCTAAATGCGTAGGAATAATAGTAAGCATTGGGCCACAGTAGAGAAACAATCAGCCAAAAGCTAATGCTTAAGGCAAACCCTCTGGCGCACGATGTAGGATCGGGGAGGAATTTCGGCCAATTATTCATGGTTAGGATAATTTGACGGGATATCAATATTGTCCCATTGCGCCGATCGTTCTGGGGAGTGCGATCCGATCGTCTTGAGCGCCGATCGCTTGAGACCGATCGCCCGCTCTGGGACAATTTAAATTAAATTGCTGCAATTACCAACTTTAGAATAAAGATAACTGTGCTTCTGTGAGTTCCTTGTCCATCAAAAAAATCTCTATTCTACTAGCGACAATCTCACAGTAATCAGCCCTAATTTCAAATCCAATAACTTGACGCTGCAAACCCAGAGCCACAATTGCTGTAGTACCTGAACCCATAAACGTATCTAAAACAATTTCGTTTAAATTAGATGAAGACTTGATGATGCGATCGACAACAGCAACAGGAAATTGAGCGGGGTGAGGCGTGCGTTCTTTTGAAGCTCGGTTTTTCCCCGACGTAACTTTTGGGAACTGCCAAACATCCGTCGGATTTTTGCCTTTTAAGTTTACTTTAATCTTGCCGTTCTTTTTCTGATTCGGATATTTCACATTTGGGTCGCGCACTTCATCCAAATTAAATGTATACTTATTTTGATTTTTCACATACCAGAGAAACTTTTCATTGCGGGGTGAAAAGAACTTGCTGCCCGCAACTCCCGCGCCGTAATTCCAGACAACTTCTTGAATCAGATAAAAAGGCACTTTGTCCCAAAGCAGGTAGGAAATCGGAATTGCTTTTGCCCGATCGCGAATTGACAAATAGCCTAAATTCAGCCAAAACGCTCCTCGATCGAGCGTTACCCGGTAAACCTCTGCTATCCACTGCTCGCACCAGTTTAAATACTCATCTAACACCAAGGATTTTTCGTACTCTTTGCCGATGTAATAAGGCGGGCTGGTAACGGTTAAATCTACAAATTGATCGGGTAGCAGCTTCAATGCTTCCAAGCAATCCATGTTATAAATTACGCAATTAGGAGCTTGAAAGTACGGTTTACCTAAAATATTCGCGATCTCAGTCAAGCTCATGAAATATTGGGGAGAGATTTTGTTGACAAGATGCAATAATTATAGTAAGTGAGTTTAGAAATATTGTCAAACTCATCTGGACTGGGGAATCGCCCTGTCGGAAACAAAAGGTTACAATCACAAATACATTCTATTTCCATAACATTTTATAGCTTGAACTCCTCAGTGCCAAATAACAACTCCTCAACACAATTATTTCAATTTGACTCGATCGACAGCGCCCTCGCAGACCTCAAAGCAGGTCGCATGGTGGTAGTAGTCGATGACGAAAATCGCGAAAACGAAGGCGACGTGATTTGTGCCGCCCAATTCGCCACCCCCGACAACATCAACTTTATGGCCGTGAACGCGCGGGGTTTGATTTGTCTGGCCTTGAGTGGTGAAAGGCTCGATCGCCTGGAACTGCCCCTGATGGTCAGCAAAAACACTGACAACAACCAAACTGCCTTCACCGTCAGCATTGATGCAGTCAACGGTGTCAGTACCGGTATCTCCGCCGAAGACCGGGCCCGCACCATCCAAGTCGCCATCCACCCGGACACCAAACCTCAAGACTTGCGGCGTCCCGGTCACATTTTCCCCCTGCGGGCGATCGACGGTGGCGTCCTCAAACGCGCCGGTCACACCGAAGCTTCGGTTGACCTCGCCAGACTCGCCGGCCTGTATCCCAGCGGCGTGATCTGCGAAATTCAAAACCCGGACGGTTCGATGGCGAGGTTGCCCGAATTAATCGAGTACGCCAAAACCCACAACCTCAAAATAATCAGTATTGCCGACTTAATTAGCTACCGGCTCAAGCACGATCGATTCGTCCGCCGCGAAACCGTCGCCAAATTGCCCACTCAATTCGGCGAGTTTATGATTTACGCCTACCGCGACACCCAAGACAACTCAGAACACGTTGCTATTGTCAAGGGCGACCCGGCAGAATTTAAAGACAAACCCGTGATGGTGCGGGTGCATTCCGAATGCCTGACCGGCGATGCTTTGGGTTCCCTGCGCTGCGACTGCCGGATGCAACTGCAAGCGGCACTGAAAATGATCGAAAATGTCGGTTCTGGCGTCATCGTTTACTTGCGCCAAGAAGGTCGGGGTATTGGATTGGTAAATAAACTAAAAGCTTACTCGCTGCAAGACTTGGGATTGGATACTGTAGAAGCCAACGAACGGTTGGGATTTCCCGCCGACTTGCGGAACTACGGCGTCGGAGCACAAATGCTCAACGATTTGGGAGTTAAAAAAATTCGGTTGATTACCAACAACCCCCGCAAAATTGCGGGTTTGAAAGGTTACGGGATTGAAGTAGCCGATCGCGTCCCCTTACTAATTGAAGCCACAGATTACAACTCGATCTATCTGGCAACAAAAGCCGAAAAACTCGGTCATATGCTGCTGCAAACTTATTTAGTAACAGTGGCGATTCAGTGGAACGAAACGAAGGAAGAAGGTAGAAGCCAGAAAGCAGAAGGAAAAGAGGAAGATTCTGCAATCCAAAATCGGTACGAACACCTCGAAAAACTGCGGCATTTGGCGGCTAACCAGCACTTGCTGCTGCAAGAAGAAGCGCGGCCGGTGGGAATAGCCCTTTTCGGAGAAGGCTCCCTCATCGTTCACCTCGGCTTTGATCAAGCCGGACTCGCAGCCCCCGATTGGTACAAAGATCCAAACCATCCTTATGTCAGGGCGATCGGCCAAATTTTGGGCGAAATCAGCACTGAGCCGAATTTGCAAACATTAGAATTCATGGTTTCCTCCGGTGGAGATCCGCTCAAAACCCTGCAAGTTCAGCTCGATCGCGAGACATTCCTTTTGTCGGAATTAACCGGAATTTGCGATCGGCTCGAACCTCAAAAAATCTACAGTTTTGCTCCTCTTGCCTGAAGGCAGAAGGTAGAAGCCAACCCCCCCCTACCCCAGCGGGGGGGAAGGCAGAAGCCAAGAAAAACTGTGAATTTCAGAATAATACTTGTTGCTCCCAGCATCTTCCTTTCGTCAGAAAGCAGCCACCAATAAAAACAGTGAATAACAATGTTGATTCAGTCTAACAAGTCGATGTAGCGCGAACACTTGAGAGACAATCGTAGATGTACATTTATATTATTAAGCAGTATTAATACTCATTAAATTATTCACTATGACTTTTAGTTAATGTTAATTTTTTTAGACATTGATGGTGTACTTATTCCTGACAGAAGACATGAAACAGCGAGCTTGCCAACAGATATAATGAAATTTAATTCAGCTTGCCTTAATCACTTTGAAAATGTCCTTCGTTCCTATCCTAATGCGCGAGTAGTAATTTCATCATCCTGGCGTGAAATATTCCCCTTCGAGGTAATTACACCATTATTTTCACCAGATATCGCTATCCGTATTATCGGATTCACCCCTTTTCTAAACCCCAAAAATATTCACCAACACAAATATTTACGACACCAGGAAGTTCTTGAGTATCTTCGACAAAATCAAGCAGAAAACTCGCCTTGGGTAGCCATTGACGATATTCCAGAACACTATCCGCCAGATGCGCCAGTTGTGGCTATTGATGATTACAATGGTTTTGACCAGAACTCAGCAAAGGTACTTTCAGAATATCTAACTTGATTTCAAAGGTTAGGAAAAAAGTATCGGAATAGAGAGGGTGAATTTGACATGGAAATGAACGTTGGTGACTTTCTGCACCGACTCGACCTCAGGGGACAAGCACTTAAAGGCACCAACCTCGGCGGTGCGGAACTCCGGGGAGCCAACCTCAGAGGCACCGATCTCCGAGAAACTAACCTCAGCGGCGCTATGCTCAGGTATGCAGACCTGATTGAAGCCGACCTCAGCGGCGCTAATCTCAGTGGGGCGGATTTAGCTGAATCATTTCTTAATTTAGCTAACCTCACTAGAGCTGATTTGACTGGTGCTGTCCTCCGAGAAGCTAATCTCGTAGGAGCCGAATTCACCGGCGCCAACCTCAAACAAGCAAGTTTGATCAAAGCTAATTTAGTTGGAGCAAATCTCCACGAAGCCAACTTAACCAGAGCCAACCTCAGTGGGGCCGATTTGCGCGGTTCTCAGTTGAGCGGCGCCATTTTAGACAAGGCGGTATACAACAACCGGACTATCTTTCCCGAGGATATCGATCCGGGTGCAATGGGAGCATTTTTACTAACTCCCAATGCTTCGCTCCCTGGCTTAAATCTGGCTATGGTAGATTTGACCGAAGCCGATTTAAAAGGAGCCGATTTGCGGCGGACAAACTTATACAAAGCTATTTTATTTGGCGCAAAACTCGATCGGGCCAACTTAGCAGGAGCCAACCTCAGCGCAGCGGACTTGAGGGAAGCTAGTTTGAGCGGCACAATTTTGGAGAAAGCTGTTTACAGCAACAAAACATTGTTTTCAGAAGGCATTGACCCCGCTCTGGGCGGAGCTTATTTAATTGCTCCCAATGTATCGCTGCAAGGGGTAAACTTAACCGGAGCCGACTTAAACGGGTCAGATTTAAGCGGAGCTAATTTGAGCGGTTCTAACTTAAGTTCGGTTAATCTCAAAAATGTAGACTTCAGTAGAGCTAGCTTAAAAAAAGCTTACCTCAAAGGTGCAAACTTGGAGCAAACAGATTTGAGAGGAGCCGATTTAAGCGGCGCAATTTTACACCAAGTAAACTTGAGTTCTGCTGACCTCCGGCGTGTAGACTTAACAAGGGCTGACCTCAGCGGCGCTAATTTAAGCGATGCCGATTTGAGGGAGACAGATTTCACGGGGGCTACTTTGCTGTTCGCTAACTTGAGCGGGGCAGACTTGAGAGGTGTAGACTTGACAAAAGCTGACCTCAGCGGCGCTAACTTAACCGAAGCTGACCTCCGAAAAGCAGATTTGATGAGAGTAAATTTGGAGGGGGCAGATTTAACTGAGGCAGACTTGAGCGATGCTCATTTATTCCGAGTTAATCTCAGAGGTGCTAACCTGAAAGGTACTAACCTCAAAGGCGCAAGTTTAAAAGCGGTATTTTTGACCGATGCTTATTTGAGCGAAACCGATTTGGCGAATATAGATCTGAGTCCGAGTTTTTTTGAATTGCCACTAGGATCGGAATGGTAATTAGTTGACTGTTAACAATCGAAAATCTAAAATAAAAAATCGCCCGTCGAAAATTGCTCGATTATTAACAATCTAAAATCTAAAATCTAAAATCTAAAATGGATCGACCTTTAGGCTCTGTTATTCAAGGTTCTCTGAGCAAGGGATTAGAAGTGCGACTGCACGCCGACGTTTCGGTGGAAGATATGAGGGTGGGGAAATTTCTAGTAGTGCGGGGGGTGCGATCGCACTTTTTCTGTATGCTCACCGACGTGTCTCTGGGAACTTCTAGCGCCCGCATTTTATCGAATCCTCCCAATCCCGACGACGATTTTCTCCTCGCAGTGCTAGCCGGTAGCAGCACCTACGGTACCATCGAACTGTCGCCGATGTTGATGTTGACTGCTGAACGAGAAAAACAGCAGGCAATTTTCGACCCCACGAAAAACGGCGGAGTCCGCGAGAATAAGCTGGCGTTAGGAAATTTGGCTTCTTTTGAGTCACAAACCGGTGCGGATATTGAGTTGCTGCCTGTCAAAACTATTCCCAGCCACTTTTCCCAGGTGTTTGATGCCAAAGAAACCGATTTTCGGGCAGTTTTTGGCTGGGAAGATGACCCGTACCGCCGCAATTTTGCGATCGGCAAACCGATTGACATGGACGTTGCTGTGTGCTTGGATTTAGACCGATTTGTAGAACGCAGCAACGGAGTTTTTGGCAAGTCGGGAACGGGAAAATCTTTTCTGACGCGCTTGCTATTGTCGGGAATTATTCGCAAGCAAGCTGCTGTCAATCTAATTTTTGATATGCACTCGGAGTACGGGTGGGAAGCAGTTTCGGAAGGGAAAAAGTTCAGCACTGTTAAAGGTTTGCGGCAGTTGTTTCCCGATAAAATTCAGATTTATACCCTCGATCCAGAATCGACCAAACGCCGGGGAGTCCGCGACGCTCAAGAGTTATTTTTGAGTTTCGATGAAATAGAAGTGGAAGACATCGCGTTGGTACAGCGCGAGTTGAATTTGTCGGAAGCTAGTATCGAAAATGCGATTATTTTGCGAAACGAGTTGGGCAGCAGTTGGATTAATAAGTTGCTGGAAATGAGCAATGAAGATATTTCAATGTTTTGCGAAGAGAAGCGGGGGAATAAATCTTCGATTATGGCTTTGCAGCGGAAATTAGAGCGGTTGAACGATTTGAAGTATATTCGCAAACGCTGTCCCAAAAATTATGTAACTGAAGTTTTGCAGTGTTTGGATGGGGGGAAGAATGTAGTAATTGAGTTCGGTTCACACTCGGATTTGCTGTCGTATATGTTGGCGGCAAACGTGATTACTCGCCGCATTCACGGATCTTACGTGCGGAAAGCTGAGAAGTTTTTGCAGAGCAAAAATCCGTGCGATCGCCCGCAGCCATTGGTGATTACCATTGAAGAAGCTCACCGCTTTCTCGATCCGGCGATCGTGCGATCGACTATTTTCGGTACGATCGCCCGAGAAATGCGAAAATACTTTGTCACCCTGCTGATTGTAGACCAGCGCCCCTCAGGCATCGATGCCGAAGTCATGTCGCAAGTCGGAACGCGCATTACTGCTTTGCTAAACGATGATAAAGACATCGAGGCTATTTTTACCGGCGTTTCGGGAGGGCAGAGTTTGCGTTCAGTTTTGGCAAAACTCGACTCCAAACAGCAAGCATTAGTTTTGGGACACGCCGTACCCATGCCCGTAGTCGTGCAAACTCGCCCCTATGACGAGCAATTCTACAGAGAAATTGGGGATATTGACTGGCAAGAAATGCCGGATGAACAAGTATTTGCCGAGGCAGAATCTGCTAAAATGGATTTGGGGTTTTAGATTGACAACTCCTAGATTCATTACAGAACTTAGGCAAATGTTACTGTAAATTAGTCTTTGCGAACAATTGGCGATCGCTGGTAATGACAGAAATATCTAATTTTTGCCTCACTTATAAACGAAAAAGTGCGATCGAACGTCAAAAAAATTAGACCCCAGCTTTCAGTCAGAAGCTTTTCCCCTTTCACCCCCTCACCCCTCATCCCTAACTGCCCAAAATTTGCCTAAGCTTAAACATGGAGATGATGGAGCCTCGCAGCACAATGAAAGTCAAACAGGGCAACAGCCAGCCTTTATACACCTTGTCGTTACTCGTAGCCGAATTTGGTTAACATATTTAAATAAAAATGTCAATAAATATTTTAAACAGTTACTCGCCTCTAATACGGCGATCGAGTTCGGTTATCTCGCATCCCAGCATCTAGGCAGCGAGAAAATTTCAAGCGATGATGGAACAGAGAGCAAAACAAAGCCCTCGAATTGCATGAGTCTGTTTGCATGAGTATTGTGAAGTTAAGTGGCAGTTAAAACTAACAGGGAATTCAAAACCTTAAGGAAAAATGTAGAATCTTGACCTTAAGACAGAGGTTTTTACCCTTTACGATCCTCAAAATTGGGAATAATATTGAGAAAACTAAACTCTTGCTCCACTTCGCCTTGAACTAGCCGTTAAAGCTAGCGAGCTACCGGAAATCGACGGGGATTACTGAAAAATCCAGCATAAAAGTAATCCCAAACAAAAAGCTTCTACCGATCGTCACCGATAAACAGGAGGGGAAACATCCCCTTTGTCGCAGTCTTTATCCCACTTGCAAAAGTGGGACAGGGTATCACCAACTTTTTATCTGTTGTTACAAGGAGTGCAATACTCACCCATGTCCACCATAACCCCCAAAAACAAAACAGTGAAAGCCGATCGCATGGGCAGCCGGCCATACTCCTCAACGGATACGGTTCGTACCTATCTGCACGAGATCGGTCGCGTACCTCTGCTAACCCGAGAAGAAGAAATTGTTTTCGGGAAGCAGGTGCAGCAAATGATGAAATTAATCGAAGCAAAACAAGCACTTGCTAAAGAATGGCAGCGGGATCTGACGGATCAAGAGTGGGCTGCCGAAATGGAGTTGACCGAACCCGAACTTAGCCGGATCTTACACATAGGGCGGCGCGCCAAGCAAAAGATGATTGAAGCGAATTTGCGGCTAGTAGTCGCGATCGCCAAAAAATACCAGAAACGCAATATGGAATTCTTGGATTTAATCCAAGAAGGCACCCTCGGTTTAGAACGAGGAGTCGAAAAATTTGACCCGATGCGGGGATACAAATTTTCTACCTATGCCTACTGGTGGATTCGGCAAGCAATTACCCGCGCGATCGCCCAACACGCCCGCACAATTCGATTGCCAATTCACATCACCGAAAAACTCAACAAAATCAAAAAAGTACAGCGGGAACTTACCCAGCAGTTGGGCCGGTCTCCCTCCCCCGGGGAAATTGCCGCGGCCTTGGAACTGCACCCTTCCCAAATTCGGGAATACCTGCTGATGGCAAGACATCCAGTTTCTTTGGACTTGCGGGTAGGAGACAACCAAGATACCGAACTGCAAGAACTCTTAGAAGACGAAACTGCATCTCCCGACAACTACATTACCTCGGAATTGCTGCGGCAAGACCTCGATACTTTGATATCAGAACTGACCCCCCAGCAGCGAGATGTGATAATTCTGCGCTTCGGTTTGGAAGACGGCACAGAAATGTCTCTGGCGAAAGTGGGAGAACGCCTCAATCTCAGCCGGGAACGGGTGCGGCAGCTAGAACATCAAGCCCTCGCCCACCTGCGACGCCGCCAATCTCAAGTCCGAGAATACTTGGCTAGTTAGTCACTAAAAAAGTTGAGATTTCCCAAAATCTCAACTTTTTTTACGTCTATACCAGTTTGAAAAAAGAATGTAACTGTAAGCCCGTGATTCACACAATTAGGCAATAGGTCATTCCCAATTATTCCATTCTTTAATCTAAAACAGGACTTACGCACTATCGAGCTTAAATCAAGGGTTTGAGATTGCTTCACTAGGTTGTCTTCGGACAGAAAATCGTAGTATATGCGTCCAGGACTATAAAATTTAAAATCTAAAAGGGTATTATTTGACGGGTCGATCGCCCGATCGGGGCGGACGCAAAATTTGTCAAAACTAATCTTACATTTAAGTTCAGGAACCGGGCGGGCGATCGTTCCTTCAAGTTAATAGCCAACGTTAAGCCAGATACCCGGTTTCTCTACGAGCTTTTTGAAACTGGTACAAGAGGCGCTTGGAACCAGGTATTTTAAATTTTGGGGTTTGGAGTGGTTTTGACTTATTTGATATTGACAGGAAGTTTAGAAGCGATCGCGATCGTGCTTGCTCTCTCGCCCGGTAACTTCAGCATCGCATTCCCCGCACGCCTGGTGCAGGACTCGCACATCAAATCCGGCGTTTTAAGCTCGCAATCTCCCCCAAATCCTGCGCCAGATACAGCTAGCACAGGTTTAGCAGATGGCATTTACCTCTACGGCCAGTCGAGCAAGCCAGATGAAATTAAACAAGAATATTTAGTATTGGAAATGCGACAGAGTAAGGTAGTCGGAGCTTTTTACCTGCCTCGGTCTGCTTTTTACTGTTTTTACGGCACAAGCGAGCGAACTCAGTTAAATTTAACAGTAGTGGACAGTTACGACGGCAGTCGCTCTCCCTACTCCGTAAACCTGCAACAATATTACCCAATTTCCACCATCAGCGAGAACGATCGGCGCATCTTGGGTATTTGCAAGGAAGCTCACAAGCAGCAGGTGTGGGAAAAGTAGGAAACACGCGCTGCGCCACCAGTCAATCGATTTTAGATTTTAGATTTTAGATTTTAGAATTGAAGAAAGCAACCCCATTGATACATCGGGGGCCCCCCGGACTAAATTGCTTTCGCTCAGGGTTCAGGAAACAGCAGTAAAATTGCTCCTGAGTTGAGAATTTCGGACGGACACCACACACATGGCAAGATGAAACTGCGTCGGAAAACACTATCGATCATTGGCATTACCATCGCTGGACTGACTGGCATTCTGTATGCCATCTCCTCAAACATCCTCTTGGGCAGCCTGATCAAAGCAGAGGAACAAGAAGCCACACAGGTTGTCAAGGGAGTGCTCAGCGTGTTCGGGCAAACCGCAGATGACTTCAACTCGCGCTTTGCCGACTGGTCGTCCTGGGACGACACCTACACTTTCATCCAAAACCGCAACTCAAAATTCATTGCCTCCAATTTAATTCCAGAAGGGCTGGCTAATATAAGAGTTAATATAGCCATTTTTGTCAATACTTCTGGCAAAATAGTTTACAGTACGGGTTTCGACAGCCAAAAGCTGAAACTAACGCCTGTTCCAGAAGCATTAAAACGCCGCATTTCTCTCAGCGACCCGCTGTTGCAGCACCCCAACGCCAAAAGCAGCCTCGCTGGTATCCTGCTACTACCGTCAGGGCCAATACTGATTACTTCCCGCCCAATTCTCACGACTAAAAGCACCGGCCCGATCCGAGGTACGCTGGTATTCGGGCGGAATTTGGATGCTGCGAGCATTGCGAAGGTTTCTAAAATTACTCGCTTGCCACTCATTGTACACAGCGTTAATGAGGCTCAGTTGCCTGCAGACTTCGAGAAAGCGCGGGAGAAACTGTCGGAAAAAAAACCGATTTTTGTGCGTCCTTTAAGCGAAGAGTCGATCGCGGGTTACGCTCTGATTCGCGATATTTACAACAAACCTGCGCTGCTATTGCGGGTGGATATCCCCAGAGAAATATACCGGCAAGGTCAAATTAGTTTGCTGTACCTGCTGGTGTCTGTAGCGTTAGCCGGAGTTGGGTTTGTCGGCTGCACTCTGCTACTGCTAGAGCGTCTGGTGCTGTCTCGGTTGAGCGGTTTGGCGAAAGCAGTGAACCGCATCAGCAGCAGCCAAGACCTCTCGGTGCGACTGCCGGTGACGGGGGAAGATGAGTTGTCCGACCTTGCCCATACTATCAACGGAATGTTGAGTGCGATCGCCCAAGCCGAAAGCGAACAACTTGAGGAAAAAGCCCGCTATCGAGCGGTAGTCGAGCAAGCTACAGATTGTATTTTCCTATGGGACGCTCAAACCAAACGCCTTTTGGAAGCCAATACAGCGTTTAGAGACTTGCTCGATTACAGTCTGGATGCGATTTCGCAACTAACTATTTACGATATCATCGCTTACTCTAAAGACATAATTGACAACAATATCGAGTTGCTGCTGACGAACAAACAATTCAGAATTGGCGAAGTTCTCTACCGCCGCCGAGACGGTTCCTGCGTGGACGTGGAAGTGAGCGGGAGCGTGATTTCCTACGGCGGCCGCGAGATTATTTGCACGGTTGTCCGGGACATTACCGAGCGCAAACAAGCCGAAGCCGAACTGCGAGCCTCGGAAGAACGCTACAGACTTTTGTTTAAAAATAACCCCCATCCGATGTGGGTTTACGATTTAGAAACTCTAGAATTTATAGCCGTCAATCAGGCTGCTGTCCAACACTACGGCTACACTCGCGACGAATTTCTCAACATGACCGTTGCGGACATTCGTCCCCCCCAAGAGCTGCCGAGATTGCTAGAAAATATCTCCCAAGTAGATGCCGGTATTGAGTTTGCAGGTGTATGGCAGCACCAGAAAAAAGACGGAACAATTATTGATGTTGAAATTACTTCTTATGCTCTGGTATTTGATAGCAGAAATGCTGAATTAGTGCTTGCTCACGACGTGACCGACCGCTTGCAAGCCGAGGCAGAACTCTACAAGGCAAAGGAAGCCGCAGAAGCAGCTAGTTTGGCTAAAAGTCAGTTTTTGGCTAACATGAGCCACGAACTGCGAACTCCTCTGAATGCGATTATCGGTTACAGCGAGATTCTGCAAGAAGAGGCTTTAGATTTGGGCGAAGAAAATTTTGTATCGGATTTGGAGAGAATTCACCATTCAGGCCAGCTTTTACTTTCTTTAATTAATGATATTCTGGACTTGTCGAAGATTGAAGCCGGTCACGCGGAACTTGAATTAGAAACTTTTGACGTGTCGGAGGCAGTTCTAGATGTAGCCAGAACTGTTGAACCGCTATTTTTGCGAAACACTAATCGCCTGAATGTGGAGTGTCCTAATAATATTGGCGAATTGTATTCCGATCAAACTAAGTTTACTCAAATTTTGTTTAATTTGCTCAGTAATGCAGCTAAGTTTACTCATAAAGGAACGGTTACACTCAGCGTTGAAAGAATAAAAAATAACGAGAATAGTGGGAATTGGGAACAGTTAATTATTAAGTGTACTGATACGGGGATTGGGATTACTCCTGAACAGCTAGAAAAGTTATTTCAACCTTTTACGCAAGCTGATGCTTCGACTACCCGCAAGTACGGAGGTACGGGTTTGGGCTTGGCAATAGCGCAGAAATACTCTCAGATGCTGGGGGGAGAAATTACTGTGAGTAGCGAGTTTGGCAAGGGGTCAACTTTTACTCTGATGTTGCCAGCATAGCTCTTTTTTAAATTTTAGAGGGGCGCAAAAGTCTTGACTACAAACAACATTAATACTCAATGCCTGGTTGAGCTTTAATCCCTTGTTCTCGGAATGGATGCTTAACTAAAGTCATTTCTGTCACCAAGTCTGCCCGTTCGATTAGCGCTGGCGGGGCGCCTCTGCCTGTTAAAATAAGGTGGGTTTCTTCTGGTTTTTGTTCTAACCCGGAAAGCACTTGCTCGACTTGCAAATAACCCAGTTTTAATGCTATATTGACTTCATCTAGAAGAACTAATTTAAATTCGGGATTGCAGATGAAAGTTAGGGATTTTTCCCAGGCTTTTTGAGCTGTTTCGATATCTCGATCGCGGTTTTGCGTGTCCCAGGTAAAGCCTTCCCCCATTGCGTGAAATTCTAGCTGTTTTTCCCAGAGTTGAAAAACGGCTTTTTCTGCGGGTTCCCAAGCTCCCTTGATAAATTGTACTATAGCGACGCGGTATCCGTGACCGAGCGATCGCACAACCATTCCCAAAGCGGCTGTAGTTTTGCCTTTCCCGTTACCAGTATTGACTATAATTAAACCTTTTTCTTTTGAGGAGTTAGCGATTCGCTGCGCCTGTACTTCTTGGCGGCGCTGCATTTTCTGTTTGTGCTGTTCGGCTGTTAGGGAAGTTGTTTCTTTAGTTTCCATTAGATTTTTTTAACCGCAGATGAACGCCAATAGACGCTGATGGATGCAGACTTTTTAGTTATTGCCAGACTAGCTGCAAGTTTAGCACGAAACCGGGCAAAACATCTTCTCCTGAAAGTTCTGGGGGAGATTCCAGTATTTCTACTTCTTGTCCTGGGCGATAGATTTCGACTCGGCGGGTTTTGCGGTTGATTAACCAACCTAGTTTTACTTGGTTATTCATGTATTCTTGCATTTTGTCTTGGGTATCTTTTAAACTATCGGTGGGCGACATTAATTCCAAGACAAAATCTGGGGCGATGGGAGGGAATTTTTGTTTTTGTTCGGGAGTAAGTGCGTCCCATCTTTCCTTTTTTATCCAAGAGACATCGGGAGAACGATTTGCACCGCTGGGCAATTTGAAGCAAGTTGAAGAATCGAAACAAATTCCCAGTTTGGTTTGTCGGTTCCAAATTCCCAAATCAGTAGCTATTTCAAAATTGTAATTTCCTGTTTCTCCTCCGGTAGGTGGCATGATGATTATTTCTCCTTTGGCGTTGCGTTCAAATTTGACATCGGGGTTTTCGCGGCACAGTTGATAAAATTGGTCGTCGGTTAGTTTAACTATGGAGTTGAAGTTGATGGTAACTGCTATCATGGTTTTTTATCAAGATGGATTGGGATTTTTAAGCTACATAATGTATATGAATGCGGATAAATGCCGAGCGATGCAAATGCTGTAAATATTATTGATGGAGGAAGGAGGATTTCAGTGGTAGTTTTTGGGAGGCACTGGTGATATCATTATATCATCTACTTATAACTAACTCTCAAAATTTTTATATAAAGCTTTTAGGAGGAAACACTTACAGACATACCAATAATAAAACGCAATGTTGATTTCGCTAAACAATTTAGGTACTCCCTCTAGTAAGCTGGAAAATATTTTGTTTTTTAAATGCAGGGAATCGACGCCGATCGCAAAAAACAACAAGCCCAAACCAGCTAACAATATTGGGTAGGGAGTCAACTGTAGTTCTCGCCGAAAAAACCATCCGTAGGAGCACAAAACAACGGCGTACAAAAGGCTTACTCCTAGCTTGGGAATGCCTAATGCTATCATATATATATGAATTCTGTAACTGTGATTCAGCAGAAATCCACCTGTTAAAAGAGCGGAGAAGAGAATAAATCGATTTTCGTAATTGCGCGGTTGAATACTTTGAGCTAGTCCATAGGTGAAAGTACAAACAATGACTGGTACAGAACATAAAATCTGGAATATCCGAGTTAACAAGGCGACATTGGGATTGGGAGAAAAATAAGGGTGAAAGAATAAATCGCTGACTTTTAAGCCGGCAAGTTGAGTTAAAAGTATCAGCAGCACCACCAGAAATAAGGATAAACCATTTAGTCGAACAACAAAGCGAGAAATAGTCATAAGCAATTAACACCAAAAATTAGGTTTACTGCCCAAATACAAAAAATTATATCACCAATATCTCTGGAGATTTTGCTAAACTTAATCAGGAGTGTTATCAAAACAAGGAGACAGTCATGCTGTCAGTGAAAGAAGCAGAATCGATCGTTCTAAATTTGGCGCAACCCCTCGACACTCAGCGGGATGTAGAAACTGTAGACTTGCTGGCAGCATCGGGGCGCATTTTGGCTGCCCCCGTAACTGGTTCCCTTGATTTTCCTTATTGGGATAATTCAGCAATGGATGGGTACGCGGTGCGGTTTGCTGATGTGGAAAACTGTAGCGCCGAAAAACCAGTGGTACTCGAAGTAGTTGAAGAGATTCCAGCCGGATATCAGCCTCAAAATACCGTCCAATCGGGGCAAGCGGCGCGAATTTTTACGGGTGCTATGATGCCAGCGGGTGCTGATACGGTGGTAATGCAGGAAGAAACAAGGCGTGAGGGCGATCGCATTTTTATCTTAGTTACTCCTGAAAAACCGCAAGCATTTGTCAGGCACAAAGGCGCTTTTTATCAAGCAGGAACACCTTTGCTAACTCCCGGTACAGTTATCAACGCCCCAGAAATGGCGGTGTTAGCAACTGCCCAGTGCATTCAAGTTCCAGTTTATCGGCGGCTGCGGGTGGCAATTTTTTCTACGGGTGACGAATTGGTATCGCCTGACGAACCTTTGGCACCGGGGAAACTGGTAGACTCGAATCAGTATGCTTTGACAGTTTTGTTGGCCCAAATGGGATTTGAACCGATTCGATTGGGGATTGTTCCTGATAATGAAGATGCGTTAAACAAGGCGATATCCCGGGCTGTTGCGACGGCGGATGTGGTGCTTTCTACGGGGGGCGTCTCGGTAGGAGACTACGATTATGTCGAGAAAATTTTGGCGAATTTGGGAGGAAAAGTTCACATTAGTTCTGTGGCGATTAAGCCGGGGAAACCTTTAACGGTTGCGGAGTTTAAACGAGGTGAAAAAAATGATGATTCTCCGAGTTTTAGTTCGGATTGTCTCTATTTTGGTTTGCCGGGAAATCCGGTTTCGGCTTTAGTCTGCTGTTGGCGGTTTGTTGTGCCTGCTTTGAGAAAAATTTCTGGGCTTGCCGCGGATGCTTGGGGGCCGGAGTTTGTCAAAGCGAGGTGTAATGCTGAATTGCGATCGCCTGGCCGGCGCGAAACTTATGTTTGGGGTAAACTACATTTAGTTGCGGGAGTGTGGGAATTTGAACCTGCTAGCGGCAGCCAAAATTCAGCGAATTTAATTAACCTTGCCAATACAAGTGGTTTAGCAGTTTTGCCACCAGTGGAAACCGGGATTTTACCAGGTGAATTCGTGGAGGTTTTAAAAGTTAGTCATTAGTTAGTTGTTCTGTGTTATTAGTTATTTGTTATTAGTTCGGTATAAGTTCATGTAAAATATTAACAACTAAGTAATCTTCCTTCTTCCTTCTTCCTTCTTCCTTCTTCCTTCTTCCTTCTTCCTGACATCCGTTACACAATCCGTTACACAATCCGTTGCCGAACTTCCTTCGTATTATGAGAATTTTAATTGTTGAAGATGACCCGATGATGCAACTGGGATTAGAGCAAGTTTTAGCCGATTCCCCAGAAATAGAAATAGTAGGACAAGCAGAAGACGGGTATTTAGGCGTAGCAGCCGCACTGAAACTCAAACCTGATATTATTGTGATGGATATCGGTTTGCCGCGGCTCGACGGCATAGCAGCGACGCAGCAAATTAAAGCACAACTGCCAGAAGTTAGAGTAGTAATGTTAACTTCTCACACGGCAGAAACTGAAATTATTGCTGCCCTTTCTAGTGGTGCTGATGCTTATTGTATTAAAGGTGCTTCCGTAGATAGGCTGTTAGCAGCAATTGCAGCGGCAGCAGAGGGGGCTACATACCTTGACCCTCAAATTGCGCGCACTGTCATCGAGCACCTCAAACCCCCGATACCTGCCTCTACAACTACTTTTGGTCAGTTGTCGCAGCGGGAATTGGAGGTGTTAAAATTAATGGTGGAAGGTAACAGCAATCCCGAGATAGCAGCGGCGCTTTACTTGAGTCCAAATACGATTAAAACTCACGTTCGCGGTATTATGAATAAGTTGGCAGTGGATGACCGCGTGCAAGCAGCAGTTGTAGCGCTGAGAACTGGATTGGTCTAAAGAAGGAAGAAGGAAGAAGGAAGAGGGAAGAAGGAAGAGGGAAGAGGCAAGAAGGAATAAAAATAATTCAACATTTTTCAGTTGCTTTCTTCCCAATTCCCCATTGCGGATTCCCAATTCCCAACACCAAATTCCCATTATCAATTACTAGCAATTTGAGTGATATAATCTATGTCTGAGTGGATAGAAATCGGTAAAATTGTAGCAGCTCAAGGTTTGGACGGGGAAGTGCGAGTCTATCCCGATTCGGATTTCCCGGAAAGGTTTATCGAACCGGGGAAGCGGTGGATTTTGCGCCCTAACAAAAGTGAACCGGAACCGATCGAGTTTTTGGGCGGTCGCTACATTCCCGGCAAAGGGCTGTATGCTGTAGAGCTAGAGGGTGTGGAAGACCGCGATAGTGCTGAGGCGCTGCGGGGCTGTAAGTTGTTTGTTGAAAAGACCGATCGACCTTACCTCGAATCTGATGAGTTTTACGTCCAAGATTTGATCGGTATGGAAGTTTTTAACCAGTTAACCGGGGAAATCCTAGGCAAGGTAAGTGATATTATTCCTGCAGGTAACGACCTTTTAGAAGTAGAAACGAATCTAACGCCGCCGGAAACTGTCGCCGCAGAATTAGAAAAGCCAAAACAGCCGGAAACTCCCAAAGCCAACGCTGACCCCAGAAATACCCGCAAACCACGGAATATTCGCGTTAAAGAGCCTAAATCCACAAAAATTTTGATTCCTTTTGTGGAAGAAATTGTGCCAGTTGTGGACTTAGAACAAGGCAGAATTGAAATTATGCCTCCTCCTGGTTTATTGGAATAATATCATTTCTGGTCAATCGACCGGATATGATAGAGCAATTCTAAATAAGTCGTAAATTTTTTACCTCACCCCAACCCTCCCCTTGGTAAGGGGAGGCAGTAAGCAATTCACGAATGATGCGAGGATTGCTATATTAGTTATTTAAAATTCCCACTTCTCAATTCCCCATATTAATCTTTTTCTTTATTTGTGTACCGCACTATCAAGTAGCTGATAGAAAGCGCGAAAATTGCAATCGCCAAACCAATCAAGTCGGCTGCTGTTTTCTTTTCCAGGTCAAGAATGATGATTTTTCGAGATACTGCTATCAAAGAAGTTACAATAACTAGCTCTACTTGAATTACGTGCTTTTTCAGATAAGCTGTAATATTTTCCAAGATTTCCAGAGCAATTAAAACATTTAAAAATAACCCAAATATGACAAACAACGTGTCTTTTAACAAATTATCACTGTGGTTTACCAATTCTTTTGCTAAAAACACCAGCAAATCGCAAACGCTGACGATAATTACCAAAATCATCGCCAGTGATAAAATTTTCGATATTATTACCTCTACACTTTCCGTAAAATGCAGAAAATTTTCTTCATTCCCTAACTTAGAAATTTGCCTAAATATTTTTTTTAGCATACCGGTGATTTAGTCATCTTTCTTGATGATTCTGTCATTGTTCGGTACACTTTGCAAGGGTTTAACTCTGGGATTGCCTGGTTTCGCTGTGCCACCCTGGTGCTGGACAAGGGTTCTTTATCTACCTGTTATATTTTATAATTTTTCGTGTCACCTAGGAATCGATCGCACGCGATCGAACTCCTGATTAATAATTTTTGCCAGAAAAAAGCCTCAAACTATTGTCTAGCAATATTTTGAGGCTTTTAAGGCGCGGTGCAATCACTGAACTAACTATCCCTTCTCAACAGAGAATGATCGTTGATTCCCAGCTTGCTCCGACGCAATATACAAGATAGCTAAAAATTTAGCTCGGGTGGTTTAGTAGCGACGAGAATTGCCACCGCGATCGTTGTTACCCCAGTTACCGCTGTTAGAAGAACCACGTTCTTCGCGGGGTTTTGCCTTATTGACCTTGAGGTCGCGACCCATCCACTCAGCACCGTCAAGAGCCTCAATGGCTGCGGCTTCTTCGGCTTCAGTAGACATTTCTACAAAAGCGAAGCCCCGCATCCGACCTGTTTCCCGGTCAGCAGGCAACTGAACGCGCTTTACTGTTCCGTACTCTCCAAAAGTTTGGTTGAGGTGCTCCTGCGTTACTTCGTAGGATAAATTGCCGACATAGATTGACATTGAACATTCTCCAGAATCAGAGTGTGTAGAGATTTAAATCCGGAGGAACGCCGATCGAACGAACTGTACTGCCGAAAATAAAGCCTTGTAAAACCATCATAGCACCTTGAGGTGCAAACGGCAATTGTCTGACTCGATTAATTAAAAAGAAAGCAGAAGCTATTCGCCAGAAGGCATTCTGCGGAAGCAAAAACCCCCAATCAAGAAGGAACAACTCAGAATAAATAAATTTAATTTTTCTTGTTCCCGGGCTCTGCCGGGGAAACCCAGTTCTTAGGCTGCGTAATGGCATAACGATTTTAGGTTTTACATCTGGGATTTGGGATTTAAGATTTATGTGTAGGGCGCGTCTGGACTCAAAATTGCTCGATCGAAAGAGGTTGTTACCCCAAAAACGGATACAAGCCTCCGACTCCTGTCTTGGAGAGATCCCAATTTTAGACTCTTGTTCAAAATCCCACATCTATCTGTGGAGTAAATCTCAAATCGTTCGGCTCAGAGCGATTGACTAAGCGCTTGTCGAACGTCTCGCCGAACATCAACCCGGTTCATCCCCATGTCGATCGCCCGGGGCTTCGCGCTCGTTCTTCGGTGAGTTTTAACATCCCGTAGTTGGACGACAGCTCAAGAAGTGACGGCGAGGGTGGATTTTGCCCAATTAAATTCCTCAACTTCTGCTGCAACTTCTGATCCAACTTCCGCCGCAGTTTCTGCCCCAACCAGCACCAACTGCACCGCACAAGCTTTTAACTCAGGCTGTTTGGAATCTGGACAGCTTGCAGCATGAGTCATAGCATTGGCTTCAGCACCTTCAGCCCACAGAGAACCCCAGTGCATGGGTACAAATAGCGTACCCGGGGCGATCGCCTTTGTGAGTTTTGCCGGAAACTGCGCCTTGCCGCGGCGCGATCGAACTTCCAGCAAATCCCCCTCCTTAATCTGCAATTTGGCAGCATCGCGGGGGTGAATTTCCAAAAACGGGTCCGGGTGCAATTGATTAATTTTTTCTGTTCTACCCGTCCGCGTCATCGTGTGCCAGTGTCCGTAAACTCTTCCTGTCGTTAACACAAACGGATAGTTCGGATCGGGAGGTTCTGCCAGTCCCCGGGAGTGATAGGCCGAAAATCTCGCCCGCGCATCAGGAGTGTGAAAACGCCTGTCAGTATACAGCCGTTTCGCTTCGTTCGCTGGATGCACAGGCTCGTTTTCCCGGCAAGGCCACTGCTGCGGCCCTTCTTGGCGGATGTATTCGTGGCTCAGACCGGTCATGTCGCAAGGCTGGCCGCGCGTCAACTGCGCGTACTCTGTAAAAACCTCCGCACTGTTCTCGAAAGCAAAGTGTTCGGCAAAACCCAACCGCCGTCCCACCTCGGCGAAAATGCTCCAGTCGTCGCGGGCTTCCCCGGAGGGAGTGTCGAAACCGGGACAAAAGGTAACGCGGCGTTCGGAATTCGTCATTACTCCGGTTTTTTCGCTCCACTGCGTTGCCGGCAGCAGGATGTGAGCGTAGGCGGAGGTTTCCGTGGGATAGTAAGCTTCTTGATAAATAGTAAAGGGCGAGCGCAGCAAAGCGGCTTTAGTGCGTTCCAAATCCGGCATACTCACCACCGGATTAGTGGCTGCAATCCACAGCAACTCGACTTCGCCAGTTTCCAAACCGGTAATCATATCCCAAGCTGTGCGGCCCGGATTCGGGGAAATGCTTCCCGGTGCGAGTCCCCAAAACTCCTCGACTTGGGTTCTGTGTTCAGCATTTTTCACAAATCTGTAGCCTGGGAGCAAATGAGACAGTCCTCCCGCTTCCCGGCCTCCCATCGCGTTGGGCTGGCCGGTGAGGGAAAAAGGGCCGCTTCCCGGTTTGCCGATTTGACCGGTCATCAAGTGCAAATTAATCAGCGATCGCACCTTTGCCGTGCCTTCCGACGACTGATTCATCCCCATCGACCACAGCGACAAAACCCGCTGCGACTGTTCCCAGTAGTTGGCCGCCGTTTCTAACTCGCTGACAGTAATGTCGCAGCGCGAGGCTACAAACTCCGGCGTGTAGCTGCTAATAACCTCAGCAAAAGCTGAAAAATTCGCCGTGCATTCTTCAATAAACTCAGAATCTATTGCTTGCCTGCGTAACAGCAAATATGCAATTCCGTTAAGCAAATCTATATCTGTACCTGGTTTAATTGCTAAGTGCAAATCCGCCGCTTCAGCAGTCGGAGTCCGCCTCGGATCTACCACAATCATCTTGACATTTGGATGCTTTTTGTGGTATTTTGCTAATCGATTAAATACGATCGGATGGCATTCTGCTGTATTGCTGCCGATAATAAAAGCGCAATCTGTTAATTCTAAATCGTCGTAACAGCAAGGCGGCCCGTCCGAGCCAAAGCTTTGAACGTATCCAGAGACTGCTGAAGACATACACAAGCGAGAATTAGCATCAAAATTATTAGTACCCAGACAACCTTTCATTAGTTTCTGGGCAACATAATAATCTTCTGTTGCGAATTGACCCGAACCGTAAACGCACAAAGCATCGGGGCCGCTGGTGCTGTGAATTGTTTGGATGCGATTAACAATTGCATCGAGAGCTTCGTCCCAACTAGCGCGGCGGAACGGTTGGTCGAGAGTATCTCGCATCATCGGATACAGTAGCCGATCGCTCCGAATGGACTCTGCTACGGTTGCTCCCTTAATACAAACCATGCCTTGGCTCGATGGGTGATTGCGATCGCCCCGCACTTTCCAACTTTGTTTTTTGTCGGGAACAACTTCTAGACCGCAACCTACACCGCAGTAAGGGCAAAGAGTTTTTATAGTTTCCATCTGGTGATTTTAGATGCTAATTTTTGAAAGCTAATAGGTAATTCGTAATTTGTTATTATAGCCGGAACAGAGAGCTCCTGCAAATAACGTGTCAATCCTTACTAAATTTCCCCATTTATACTTCCCAGAAACGGACAATACCCTGATTTAAAATTACCCGCTATCTTACTAAAAATCGCGCTTGCTCTCGCTTGTAGTCAGCTTCTGGCTGCTACTAAATCTTCCTCAAACAGAGGAAATTCTAACCTAACTCTTGTCAGCCCCAAGAAGGGGGGCTAAGAGGAATTTTTGCCTAGTTAAAACAGCGACCGCTACTACTTTTGACCTAGTTGTTGATAGCAATGTGAGATTTAGTGCGGGAGTATTATGCCGCCTACTTCCCTGATTTTACTTCAAATACGCCACCGTTGGTGGGGCTAAAAGTTACTTGGAACTCAGCAGTTTTTTCAGCGCCTGCTGCGGCATCGGCAGGAGTTTGCAAAACAGGCAGAGGAGTTTCTTTGACGAAATCTTTAGCTGCTTTATTTGTGGGATCGAATTGTAGGATATCGCCGTTTTGTTTTACTTTGACCCGATAAGTCAAACTTTCGGTAAACGTTGGAATTGTTCTCCACTTTTGGTCGATTTGTGCATACAACTTCTGTCCGATCGCATCGAGTTCGGCTTGGTCAGAAATCTCTGATGTGGCACTGGTTGCTGCATTGGGCGCGACGGCGCTGTTAGCGGCAGCAGCGATGGCTGCAGGGCTGGCATTCGGTGCAGGACTTGCAGCAGCGATGGCTGCAGAGCTGGCATCCGGTGCAGGACTTGCAGCAGCAGCGATGGGTGCAGGACTTGCAGCAGCAGCGATGGGTGCAGGACTTGCAGCAGCGATGGGCGCAGGACTTGCAGCAGCAGCGATGGGTGCAGGGCTAGCATTCGGTGTGGCGATCGAACTTGCTGCGATTTGCGGGCTGGGGGGAGAACTCACCACCGCCGCCGCAGTCGCCGCCTGCGGTGCAGTTTCTTCTAGTTTCGCTTGCTTTAGCTGGCTGGAAACAACAGACATATTGACGGCAGCTAAAGTAAGCATTGCTACGAACCACGAGGCTGCCAGGATGCCGCGTTTGATCGGCGAAGCTTCTAGGGGTTCGGCAGCGTGAGACACAAAAGGTGCAGGTGCGATCGGCGTGTTAGCAACCGCAGGCTTTTTGCTAGCAGGTAATGGCATCGGTAGCGCGACGGCTTCTGTCTCGGAGTCCGTTGCTTCACCTTCTTCGTGGTGCGCGTAGCGAGAAAACAAGAACTCCAAAGCAAAGTTGCGAAGTTCGTAGTATTTCGGGTCTTCCATAATCCGCGCCCGGTTGCGGGGACGGCTGAACGGAACGTGCATATCTTCGCCGATGGAAGCTGCTGGCCCGTTGGTCATCATCACGATGCGATCGGCCAAAAACAAAGCCTCATCAATATCGTGAGTAATCATAATGACGGTAATTTTTTCCTTCCGCCAAATTTTCAGCAATTCTTCCTGCAACTCTTCCCGGGTAATCGGGTCTAGAGCTCCGAAAGGTTCGTCCAAAATCAACAGTTTGGGGCGAGTTGCCAGAGCTCGGGCGATCGCCACCCGCTGTTTCATCCCCCCGGACAATTGGCCCGGTCTTTTGTTACAAGCTTCGGTCAGCCCCACTAATTCCAAGTGTTCCTTGACGATCGTATTGTGTTCGTCTGCCGACTTTTCCGGGTAAACATTTTCAACGCCGAGGTGAATGTTTTCAGTAGCAGTCAGCCACGGTAGCAGCGAGTAGTTTTGAAACACCACCATGCGATCGGGGCCTGGTTCAGTAATCTGCGAACCTTCCAGGGCTACTTCTCCGTTTGTCGGCCCGTTGAATCCCGCAATCATATTCAGCAAAGTTGATTTGCCGCAGCCCGAGTGACCGATCAAACAAATAAATTCGCCTTCATTAATAGTCAGGTTTACACCGTCGAGAACGACGTAAGGGCCTTTAGGAGTTTCGTAGACTTTCGATACGTCTTTAATAGTAAGAAAGTCTTGCTTGGGCGTTTGAATTGTCGTTGTTTGGGGGGTGTTTAGAGTTTGCATTTCAGGATTTGGATTTTGGGTCGGGGAATTAGACATGACAACTTTCGATTGAGAATTTGAAATTAGGGATTGAGGAAGGGGAAAATGTGGAGTCTTGTTTCCTGATTTCTTGCTCCTCATTCCCTCTTCCTATTTGCTGGTTATGCTGGCAGTTTGATGGAACACTGACTGCCTATTTGTTCAATTAAGATTTCTTCAATGCGGACGGCGCGCTTAATTTTGACATTCTGAAGATATTGGATCGGGTCGTCTAGATTAAACACAGTGCCGTCAAATAGCTCGATCGTCCGGCGATCTCTGGCGATATCCGGCAAGCCCAATTCGCGCACTGCTTGACCGAAAACATCGGGCCGCAAAACTCGATCGACCACTTCCACCCAGTTTTTCGGGAACGGGATCAGCCCCCAGCGAGCCATCTGCGCCATCACCCACACCATTTCTAGGCGGTCTGGAAAATTGGTTTTGTCAACGTAGAACTGGTTGAAATTGTAGAGCATTTCGGGTTCTGCCCCCGTACCGGAGTTGTACGGATCGAGGAACCCCGGACGGATGTCTTTCGGATCGGCGCCGATGTATTGTTCTTGGCTAATCAATGCTAGGACTTCTTCGCGGTTGCGGCGGTCGTCGCAGTAGTCGCAGGCTTCCAAAAGTGCTTTGACGAGGGCGAGGTGGGTTTGAGGATATTTCTGAGCCCAATCTTCGGTAACACCGAGAACTTTTTCGATGTGTCCGGGCAAAATATCGAGGGAACGGGCCATGACAAAACCCGTACCGCTGTTGACTGCGTGGGAGTTCCAGGGGTCGCCTGAACAGTAGCCGTCAATGTTGCCTGCTTTTAAATTCGATACCATCTGCGGGGGCGGAATCACGGTCAAGCCCACGTCGAGGTCGGGGTCGATGCCGCCGGCGGCCAGCCAGTAGCGGAACAGCAGATTGTGCATGGAGGCGGAGTGTACCATGCCCAAGGTGTGAACTTTATCGGGACTCTTGGCGATCGCAGCTTTGAAATCCTCTAATGTCCGAATGCCTTGTTTGTAAAGGTCTTTGCTGAAAACAATTGAATTGCCGTTGCGCGACAGCGTGAGGGCGCTACAGACGGGTACAGGGGCTTGACCGTCCATGCCCAACAGCATGGCGATCGGCATTCCTGCGACCATTTGTGCCGCGTCTAGCCGTCCTTCGGCGACTCCTTGGGCGATCGCTTTCCAGCCCGGTTCGCGGCTGAGGGTGACTTCTTCCAAGCCGTGGGCTTTGAAAAATCCTTTTTCTTTAGCTACTACTAAGGGGGCGCAGTCGGTGAGGGGAATAAAGCCGATGTCGAGGTTGATTTTTTCCAGGCCGTTGCGGGCGATCACAGGCGGTTGTTGTTTGGCCCGGCGCTGTTTGACCCGCTTTTGCTGGTTGAGGAAGTAAACCATTTCGTTACGCAGCGCGTAGTAACTCGGATGGTTGACAACTTCCATGCGCTTGCGGGGGCGGGGAATGTTCACTTCGAGGATTTGCCCGATTTGCGCTTCCGGGCCGTTGGTGAGCATCACAATGCGATCGCTCAGCAATAAAGCTTCGTCCACGTCGTGAGTTACCATCACGCTGGTGACTTTGCTTTCCTCGCAAATTTTCATCAACTGGTCTTGCAAACCGCCGCGAGTTAAGGCATCGAGGGCGCCGAAGGGTTCGTCTAGCAGCAGCAATTTCGGGCGAATCGCGAGGGCGCGGGCGATCGCAACTCTTTGTTTCATCCCCCCAGAAATTTCGCCCGGGCGTTTGTCCGCGGCGTGTCCGAGTCCGACCAATTTAATGTGGTGTTCGATCACCAACTCGCGATCTTCTTTAGAATTACCGCTGTAAATTTCCTCTACTGCTAGGGCAATATTTTCGCGCACCGTCAGCCAAGGTAGCAGCGAGTAATTTTGAAACACCACCATTCTGTCGGGGCCTGGATCGCGGACTTCGCGTCCTTCTAAAGTAATCCCGCCCTGACTTGCTTTGTCGAGGCCGGCGATGATATTTAGCAGCGTAGATTTGCCGCAGCCCGAGTGCCCAATTAAGGTGATGAATTCTCCTTTTTTAATTTTCAGTTCGATATTTTTAAGAGCGATGTATTGCTCTCCATTCGGCAAGTTAAATACGCGGTCAACGTGGTCTACTTCAACAAATACTGACATGGCAATTTTAGGTTAGTTTGTAATTTGTATGATGCTGATTATTAATTGGGCATTGGGCATTGGGCATTGGGCATTGGGCATTGGGCATTGGGCATTGGCCATTAATTTATAACTAATTTCTAGCAGTTTGTAGTGGGCAACCATCCCCCATTCCCCATTCCCCATGCCCGATGCCCGATGCCCGATGCCCGATGCCCTATGCCCAAATCCTATTTCTGTTCTTCAGGAACAACTTTGGAAGCGATGAAACCCACCATTCTGTCTAAAATCAAACCGACGATTCCTACATAAAGCACTGCTAGAATCACTGCACTGAGTCGAGAACTGTTGTAAGAGTCCCAGATGAAGAAGCCGATGCCGACGCCGCCGACTAACATTTCGGCAGCTACGATCGCCAGCCAAGACAAACCGATGCCAATTCTCAAGCCAGTGAAGATGTAAGGAACTGAAGAAGGGAGCAGGATTTTCCAGAAGTATTTTTGGTTGGGGAGGCGCAATACGCGGGCGACGTTTCTGTAGTCTTGGGGTATTTGTTGAACGCCTACTGTGGTGTTAATTAGAATCGGCCATATTGCTGTAATTAAGATTACGAAAAGAGCTGAAACTTCGTTAGCTTTCATCCCCATGCCTTCAAAGGGATTGAACTGTTGAAATACAGCCAAGGCGATCGGCAGCCAAGCCAGGGGCGGGATAGTTCTGAATACTTGAAACAGCGGGTCTAAAGCATCGAACATTAAGGAGTTGGTGCCGATGAGGATTCCCAAACTGATGCCGAGAACTGCGGCCAAAGTAAAGCCGATCGCCACCCGCTGCAAGCTAGCCAAAATTTGCCAGAACAAGCCTTTGTCTGTACCGCCGTTGTCGAAGAAAGGATTGATAATCAGCTCCCAGGTTTCTTGGACAGCTTTGATTGGTCCCGGCAAGCTGGACTCGGGACTGTGGCAGAGGATTTGCCAGATTATGAGCAGAACTGTAATTGCTACCAGCGGGCGGATGATTTTTCGGCGGTTTTTTTGAACGTGATCCAGAACGAAATTTACTGGATTTTTGCTTTTAGTAACAGCGAGATTTGTTGCCATTTTTGTTTTTGCAGTTTTGTGAATAATCGATTATTTGTAGAGACTTAGAACAGAGTTCAACTGGTTTTGCCCCTGGAACGAACCCTGCGTTTCACTCGATCCAACCCCGTCAATTTTAGGTATTTGTCAACTGTTAACAGTCAACACTCAACAGTCAACAGTCAACAGTCAACAAACTAATTATGCTTTTTTGATGGCCAGACCCTTCAGATATTCTTCGGGTTTTTCTGGGTCAAACTTCACGCCGTCAAAGAAGGTTTCGACACCGCGAGAACTGGTAGCAGGAATTTGGGCTGCAGGAACGCCAAGTGCTGTCGCTGCTGCTTTCCAAATATCTTCGCGGTTAACTTTATCAACCGTGGCTTTGATGTCGGTAGTTGCCGGGATATAACCCCAGCGAATATTTTCAGTTAAGAACCAAGCATCGTGACTCTTGTAGGGATAAGAAGCATTATCAGCCCAGAATTTCATAGCTACTGGGCTGGCAGCTTCAATGCGGCCGGTACCGTAGTCAACTTGACCTTTAGAGCGACCGATAATATCTGCTACTGGAACTTTTAACCACTTATCTTGAGAGATGATTTGGCACATCTCATCGTGATTTTCTGCCTTGTCGCACCACTGCTGGGCTTCCAGTACGGCCATTGTAATTGCTTTAGCAGCTTTGGGGTTTTTCTCAACCCAATCTCCTCTTAAAGCTAAAGCTTTTTCTGGGTGGTCTTTCCAAAGTTCTCCGGTTAATAAGGCGGTGTATCCTACCTTTTGAGTAACGAGCTGAGCATTCCAAGGTTCGCCTACGCAAAAGGCTTCCATGCTGCCAGATTTCATGTTCGCTACCATTTGGGGCGGCGGTATGGGAATCACGGAAACATCTGTATCTGGATTAATACCGCCGGCTGCTAGCCAGTAGCGCATCCACAAGTCGTGGGTACCGCCGGGAAAAGTTATAGCAACAGGAACGTTTTGATTGCCAAAAGCTGCTTTCAGGGGTGCGCTGTCTGTACCTACTTTTAAATCTAGGTATTTTTTACTGAGGGAAATTGCTTGACCGTTAGTATTTAACCGCGCCACAATGTTCATCGGCACTGGCTGATTGCCTTTGGTAATAGTGCCTAATGTCATGTGGTAAGGCATCGGGGATAAAATGTGGGCTCCGTCAATGCCGCCTTTGTCGGAACCGAGTTCTAAGTTGTCGCGAGTAACTGGCCAAGATGCTTGTTTAGTAACTTGTACGTCTTTCATGCCGTACTTGGCAAATAACCCTTTTTCTTGGGCGATGATTAAGGGTGCTGAGTCGGTGAGGGCGATGAATCCGAGTTTGGCTGCGGTAACTTCTGGGGCGTCGGCAGGGTTGATGTTGACTGCTGGGGCGGCGCTGGGTGATGGGCCGCCGGCTGCGGGGGTGGCACTTCCGTTAGATGTGGTGGAACTGGAACTGCAACCGTGGGCTAGGAGGGTGCCGGCTGCTGTTGCTCCGGCGGTGATGATGAATTTTCTTCTCGAAAGGTTGCTCATTTGTCTTGAATTGTTGTTGTACTTTGAGATGGTGGAAATGTGAGATGTGAGATTAATTCGCGACCTCGGCATCGCATCTCACATTGTGAGTTTAGGCGTCGATCGTCACTCTGCCGATCGCCCGCGCGCTGCAAGTTAAAATGAACCCTGGTTCTAAGCCGGCGGCCGCTTCGGGGTGGCTGTCGTAGGCGGCAATATTACCTTCTAGGAGTTTCTGCTTACAAGTGCCACAAACTCCCTTTCGGCAATCGCTGTCAAGTTCGACCCCGGCCCGTTCGGCAACATCGAGAATGTACTCATCTTCGCTGCAAGCAACTTCTTTGCCCGAGCGAGCGAAAATGACAGTAGATGTCTGAGGTTTGGGTGCCTGGGCTGCCTTTTCGCCCTCCTCAACCGTCAATTCCAGTTGCCGGTGCAGCACAGCTACATCCCCTGTAATCTCTTTGGGAACTGCCCCAAACTGCTCGACTAACAGTTGATGCAGCAGCGGTTTGAGGTCTTCGCAAGGGATGCCTTTTTGGACGCAAGCACCCAAATGAGCCTCTTTGCCAACTGTGCCTCCCATGTAAATGTCTACACCTTCGAGGGTTTTCCCGTTCTTGCGAACTTTTGTTCCCATCAAACCGATGTCTGCTACTTGGGGTTGACCGCAGGAATTGGGGCAACCTGTCCAGTGAATTCTCACAGGTTTGGGAAGTGAAAGTTCGACATCAAGTTCCTCAATCATTGCCACAGCGCGACTTTTGGTTTCGATGAGGGCGAAGTTGCAAAACTTGGCGCCGGTGCAGGAAACCAAGGCTCGCATCAGGGGTGCGGGATCGATGGAAAAACGCTGCAACAGCGGTTCTTTGACCAGCGATTCAATCCGCGAGTCGGGAACGTTGGGAATAATCACGTTTTCTTCCACAGTGAGCCTCAGCTCCCCGCTGCCGTAAACCTCGGCGATTCTGGCCAAATCGAACAAATCCGATGCCTGCAGCCGTCCGACTGGAACGTGCAGCCCTACATAGTTGAGCCCTGATTGTTTTTGGGGGTAGATGCCGATGTGGTCGCGTTTGTCCCAGGTGATTTCATCTTTGGGCGCGGCGGCGGGCAAAGTGCGACCTAATTCTTGTTCGACTTCGGCTCGGAATTGTTCGATTCCGAGTTCGTCAATCAGCCACATCAGCCGCGATTTTTGGCGGTTTGCTCTCGGGCCTCGATCGCGAAACACAGTTAAAATTGCTTTGCACAAATCTACAACGTCGCTGGGACTTGCCCATGCGTTGAGAGGAATTGCAGCTTCGCAGCGTTTGGCGGAGAAGAAACCGCCGACTAAAACGTTAAAGCCGATGTTGCCATCTTTGTAAGCGGGTACGAAGGCGATGTCGTTGATTTCTGCGTGGACTGAGTTGTCGCGGCAGCCTGCGATCGCAATATTAAACTTTCTCGGCAAATTTGAAAACGCGGGGTTGCCTTCGCCGCTGTTCGTAATCATGTCTTGGACTTCGTTCGCCAGTTCCCGCGTATCAATCAGTTCGTCGGCGTCCAGGCCCGCGACTGGGGAACCCGTGATGTTGCGTACGTTGTCCATGCCAGACTGGATGCTGGTCATGCCCGCTTCTTTGAGGCGGCGGAAGATGTCGGGTACATCTTCGATGCGAATTCCGCGCAATTGCAGGTTTTGTCTGGTGGTGATGTCGGCGCTGCCGTCGTCGCCGTAGCGTTGGACGATTTCTGCTAGCGTTCTGGTTTGATTGCTAGTAATGATGCCGTTGGGCAAGCGCAGCCGCATCATGAATTTGCCGGGAGTTACTGGCCGAAAGAAAATGCCGAGCCATTTGAGGCGGTGCTCGCGATCTGTTTCGTCCATTGCTTCCCAGCCGATTGCGGCGAAGTGGTCGAGTTCGCCTTTTAATGCTAAGCCATCTTTTTCGGCTTTGAGTTTTTCAAACTTGTTCAGGCTCGCTTGGGCTTTGGGTTCTATTGTTTGGGTCATCGGTTTACCCTCGCTGCTGGCTTGTGGGGAGGTATTGACTTGGAGCATAAAGTGTGTGTTTCCTGCTAACCTTAGTGACTGTATGAATTTAAAACTGTATATTTAGTTACTAGATCGAATTTCTTTTAAGCATGGTTGGTCTTCTGTAAACTTGAGTTTGACTGGGCGCTGGCTCGAACGTCGCCAAACTATTTATGGTTATAGTTGCTACCGATGATTGGGTCGATCGCTGCGTTTCGATGCACCTTTGTTATGAGCTAATGTAAAGCCCACGATTGTAAATATTCGTAGCTATTTTTACAAAATATTGAGTTTTATGAATATTTCGCATAGAGCTCATGCGTTTTATACATGGGAAATGGGTAAAGACGCCCACAAAACCGAAAAATCTCTCTAAATCTTTAGATTTAGGAGGAGAGAGGGGGAAATTGGAATATCTAAAATTAATTTTGTGACTGGGATCGCAGACTTAAAACGAGATCGTCACACAATTACAACGGTCGCTGTCACACAGTTTGCCTCAAAACATCACCTTGTGTGCTAGGCCAGCGTCACTATTAATTTTCGGAGAACGAGAGATGATATAAGTGTCGAATTCAGGGAACATCTCATGTTTGTAGTTCAACTTATCCCCGGCGCGATTTCCGAAATGGTTGCCTCTGTTGCGGAGACGGGTTGTTTGACTTTAGCCGATCGCTACGGCTTGATGGCCGCTGTTTTGGATGACTCTCTCGACGAGGAATACAGACATTCGATCAACCGCCTGCTGCGTTCTGTGATTAAGGGAAGAGTCAAGATAGTCAACGAACTGTCGGCGATATATTAACAGCATTTAAAAATTTGATTGATTTATGCACCGCTGCAAGTGCAGAAACCACCGGCCCATTTAGAAGGAACCCACGATGCCTGCAGCGGATGTAGCGCCGGAAGTTTCTTGGGTGTTCTAAAAACTTGCGATCGCTCTTGCGGTATAATTTTTTTTGATTATCCAATTCTCGCTTTGTGCGGCACTTACAGAAAAAGTGCTGATTCACAGTTTTGACGATCGAGTGAGAGCCTGTTGGGTGGAACGCTTAGGGTAAAATTAGTAAAATTTTTGGGCGCGATCGACATTTAAGAAGTGTGAGAAATGAAGTCATCCCCAGCAACGTAATTATAATTACTAGACATCTCCATAAAAGCCTGTCTTGAATAGGCAGGATGCCTGTTCCACAATAATTATTGTAGAGATCTATTGAACAGGGATGGAGATGACAGGCAAGTTATGAAAATTATTAATCAAACAATCGAAATATTAACAGAATCAGGGAGCGGCAGCTATAACATCACGCACCCAATTGCCAAAATTAATTGGTAATTAATAAAAAATCAATTGAGCAAATCGACCGGAAAAATAATAATATCTTGTAAGGGCCCGTCAACCCTGGACATTGACTCGCAGACAGTTTATGGGTGGACTCAACTGCCTAAACCCGGTAGTCAGTGTATTTTTACCTATACAAGACTTATGCAGCCATACTTTATACTGTGCCTGCCTAAATCATGTATTTAGTTACTGCGATTGGTTAGTTTTTTAACCAATATAGTTGATATAATGCGATCGCCCGACCAAATTTTTAGCAATATTTTAATATTTTCCACCGAAATATATGATTGACTGAAAATTAAAAACAGTCGAGCGAACAGACAGGATGCTTTAACACTCATTCCCAGGGAGCATTTTATGAAATCCATTGCTAAAAACAGCATCCACTGGACTTACTCAGTGGCTATTTTCTGTGCCCTTTTCGCAATACAGCAACAAAAAGCTACAGCAGCAACGCTATCTAACGGCTGGAATTATGCGATCGATTCTTTCAACGACGGCGTGACAGGGCCCCAAATCGGCGGCGGGGAATTTGAATTTTACGGCATCGCCATCAAAGAAACATCAGATACAGCTTTCATCGCCATCAACTCCAATCTAAGTTTAGCAGGATATGCCGACCCACTAGCTCAAAGAGGCAACATCAACTACGGCGATTTCTTCTTCAATTTTTCCGGTCAAAACTTCAATACAGCTAACGCAAACGGCAGCTTGTTTGGTATCCGCTTTGCTGCCGGAAATGACTCCGGCGTGGCGACAACAGGCGTTTACAGAAATGTTACAGCGAAAAACGTCACCCAAACTAACTCTGGTTTTAGCAATTTAAATCAATTCAATACGGTAGTGGCATCTCAAGGCGGAACCCCATCAATGGGCGATTTAGCTGCCACAGATCCCTATTTTCAACAAACAGGAAACTCGACTATTCTCAACTCAATAGCTACGGGTACAAAAGTAGCAGAAGTCAATTTTTTAACGCCAGCGACTTTGAGCGTCCTCGGTCTTAATTTCGCTCAGTTTAATGCCGTGGGTTCTCAAACAATTGGATTCAGTTTTAATAAATCCTCAATGCCTTCGGGGAATTATATTGCTAACTTTTTTGCCGAGTGCGCTAACGATGCGATCGCTATTCAAGGATCGTTTGAGGCTGTACCCGAACCTTCTACTTGGTTTGGTACTTTACTAGGATTGAGCTTTTTAGGTATTGGCGCAGCAAAACGCAAAATTAAGCGCAAGATTTCCTAATTTAGGTAGGGTGTGCATAAAGTACCTTACGAATAGCTGTTATGCACACCTTACGAATAGGCGTAGTGCCTCACAAATTGCAAACAGTAGAGTAGATTATGGAGAGATAAAATGGGCCCAAACATTCCCATCTGGTCCAGCAACTTGATTGACGTAATTGTAGGGATACATCAACTTTCTCCCCTCAGTATCGCTGTAACCAGTGAGTGCATCTCCCCACGGATCTTGCACGATATAACCCTGAGAATTGTAGCCAATTACAGTAAGAATGTGACCGGCCGCAGTAAAATCTCCTGCTAAAACTATTGGCCGCCGATTTAGCAATTCCGATCGCACCTCGGCCCATGTGCGAGTTGTACTAAAACTCGTCTTAAACCCGTAGGCATCAATCAGCGCCGAAAGCACGTTGTGATCGGTTTGAGAACCCTGGCCGGCATAATCGAAACACCACTGCAACAACTCATCCTCCAATTGTCCGCCCCCCTCCGAACGAAGGCCGTAATAATAAAGCACCATGGCGATCGCAGTTACGTTGCAAGTAGACCAGTCAAAACGCGGATTGTCCCGCTGCGAAAAATACGGCACGTTCAATTCCACATTGTTCGGAACCGGATCGAAAATTTTATCTCCCCGCTTGAACTGAACAAAACTAGGAAAAACATAACCTGTATTGCCAAAATTCGGCAGTTCTTCAGTCAGGGAAACTTTCAGGTGAGATGCTTCCGCCCCGTAGCTGTTCACGCCGTAAACTCGACCTAAAGGCAGCGTAGTTCTCTCGGTACTGCTCAGGCTAGCAGAATCTACCGGCCGTTTTTTAAACACAGTTGCTTGCAGGATTGTCATCGTCAAAGCACTGGGGTCAAAGGCAACTTCTTTGCCGTCTTTTTTAATTTTAACATCCTGCCAATAAATAAATCCGATATTGCCGAAACCGGGAATTGATTCGGCGAGAGTTACTCGGAAATGCCCCAAAATGCAGGCATAACCAGTAATGGCATAGGTGCTGCCTAAAGTTATTTGAGCAACTTGATTCGCAGGCAGTTTAGATGAATCTTCTGGTTGAGCTTTAATCTGAGTTGTTTGAATTACCAAGAGTTGAGCGCTGACGTTGCTATTCGGTACGTCGGCCAGGTCAAATTTTAGGATTTGAGTACCTTTGGCTAACTGAACGTCGGGTTCGTAAAAATAGCCAAAAGTGCCGATCGGCGAAATTTCTGAATCCACAACCACCTTGAGATGCCCGTCAATAAATCCGTATCTGCTAACCGTCAAAGTCTGGCCTGCTTTGACAAGAACTTTTTGCTGATTGTTGAGTCGAGAAGAATCAACCGGAGCTACCTTAAACAAAGTGTCAGAAACTATCTTTAAGGTCAAACCTCGTCCGACAGTTAGCGGATCGGAACTTACGGTAATGTAAATTATTTGGCTGCCAGTAACGTTGCCTTTGCTGTCAGTTGCTCGCAACCTGAGCCACCGAGCTCCAGCTACGCTAAATCCTTTAGACAAATTAACTTGCCAAGTGCTGGCTTCTTGGTTTAGCGTGACGCTTAGGGGAAATGTATCCTCAGCTATCACGTCAATTTTTGCTGCTTGTTGCCGGTCAAAAGTACCCCGAAGGACGATCGGCTGATTTACTAAAACTTCTGACGGCCCTTGATAAGTTAAATTCACAGCGGGATTGAAAGATTTGCCACCGCGGCTGAATTGCACAAAATCGGGATAAATGAAACCTGTATTGCCAAATTCCGGCAAATTCTCGGTCAGCGAGACTTTTATGTGGCTTTCTTCGATCGAGAATCCGGCAATTCCGTAAATCATTCCCGCCGACAAGGTAATTTTTTCTTGGGGTGGCAGGCTAGCGGCATTTATCGGCCGCTTTTTAAACACAGTCGTTTTGATGATTGTCATCGTAACTGCATTTCTATCATACTCAATTCCCCTGCCGTCTCGCAAAATTTGGACGTGCTGCCAGTACAGAAATCCTGAAGTTCCCAAGTTAGGAACTGCCCGAGCAAAAGCGACTCGGAAATGGTTTTCCACGCAAGCGTAGCCGAGAATATTGAAAGTTTCTCCCGCGTTAAATTGTAATTTCTGAGTTGATCCTAAAGTTGCAGAATCTGTGGGGTTGAGCTTTAACCAGGTCTTTTTGATCACCCACAGTAACTGCATTCCAGGTGGCGGGGCCGGCAACTCGGCGCGATCGAATATGAGAATTTTTGCGCCTTTGGTTATAACTACGTGTTTTTCGTAGAAAAAGCCAGAGGTTCCCACCGGAGGAATTGGATTATTTAGTTGAACATTCAGGTGACCGTCTTCTAACTCGTAGTCCCTAATTTGATAAGTTTTACCTGCTGGTATTTCCGCTTTTTGCAGGTTGTTGAGATTGCTTGCGGGCAGTGTTCCGACTTTGAATGCGGTATCTCTGAGAGTAATTAACGTGAAGAATTGAGCGGGTGATTGAGAAGCAGGATTAACTTTGATGTTAATTGTTTGTTGGCCGATAACTTTGCCGGTCTTATCAGTTGCCCTCACCTGCAGTGTGCGAGTTCCTGCGCTATCGAATCCTTTTTCTAAACTGATGTGCCAAAAGCCTCTAGAGAGATTGATCCCCATATTCAGCGCATTTGAGCCTTCTGCTGCTGAAATCGCTGCCACTAGATTTTTGTCAAAACTGCCAACTAAGACAGTGGCTCTATTGGCCTCAATTTCTCGCGGGCCTAAGTAACTCAAAATAATGTTGTTGGTTGTCATTATATATCCCTCTACCTACTTAGTTATTCAGCTAAAGCAAGGATAACTTCTGATTTTATCAAACACAATGACCCGAACCAGGACAAAATCGCCCCTAGATTCAGCCTACGGGCGGTTAATGCCTTTTCCAGTATAAGTTTTTAATTATTGGCGGGAGTTGCGCCACAAATCTAACTTTAGACGTACCATAAGCACATTAAGCGAATATATCCCTGGTTGAGCAGATTTGTGGTGCAAGTTTTGAGGGAAGGGATTTAGTTCGAGTAGGTTGCTTCCCCCTGTATCCTTGACCCCTCACTTGCTGAGTGAGGACTTACGAAAAAAACCCGGTTCCTACGAGAATATTGCTTATAGCAACGAGGCATCTAGGAAAAAACCGGGTTTTTAGCCGTTTGGTGCATCCAGGAAGGTTAGTGCGATCGGCTAAAATTCGACTAAACTATGGTGACAAGAATATCTTGAGCGTGAGAGTCAACTTTCATGGTTTCGCCCTCATAAACTTGAATGATTTTGCCGGTACCGTCGATGACGAAAGTAACGCGCTTGGCATAATCGCCTTTCTCGACATCATAAGCTTTGGTAATCGTACCATCAACATCTGCTAATAGCTGGAAAGGCAAACCGTATTTCTCTGTGAACTTTTGGTGCGATTCTTCGTTGTCTCGGCTGACACCGAGAATTACAAGATCTTTGCCCTTGTATTCTTCATAAGCTGCTTTGAAGCTTTGGGCTTGTCTTGTGCAACCGGGGGTGTCATCTTTAGGGTAGAAATACAAGATGACGGTTTTACCGGTGAAGTCGGAGAGGGAGACGGTGTTGCCGTTTGTGTCTTTGGCGGTAAACTGAGGGGCAGCGCACCCAACTGGTAATGTCATAGTTTTGTTTTTCTTGAGATTTATAATTGTAGTTTAATTGATTTTGGGCGGGCTAGGAGCAACGGCCCACAAGAAAATTTATTCTTTGTGGAACAGGCCGGAAAGCCTGTTCATGATATTTAATTAAACTTCAGTAGGTTGTTTGTGGGACTCTAGCCAGCGATCGTAAGCTGTGCGATCGCCTCCTTTATGAATCAATGGTTACGGGCGATCGCTCATATTGCTTGAGTGGAGTATTTTCTATTGGTTTGTAAGCGCAATAGCAAATACAAATTGAGTCAAACTCTGCACCATAGGGGGCAGGAATTTCAGGAGTGTATTCGTGAACTTTCACAACTTCCCAGCCACTGTCTCTGAAATGAGTTGATGCACTGGGAAACATTGGATCGATCGCACTTGGGACAACCACGCTTTCGGTTAAACGATAGCCCGGTGCTGGGGATGGCTTACCACTAGAGTCATAATGCTCGGCTATTGTCCAAATCAATGACTTAACCGATCCGGCATTAGCTACTCGGTAAAAGCTTTCTCCTACTTTTGTTTCCGTGAGTGAACGGTATTTTTCCAGTTCGCCTTTGTCTGCGCTGAAAATAATGTATTTACGCATTTTCTTTTTTATCCTTCAGGTAATCACCTTGACCTGCCGGTGATTGCGTGTTAGATTATCGGTGTGTTTTCCTGATTGATCGATGCGAGTAAAATTAATTTACCAGATCAAATATGATTGATTTCTACAGTGTAATTATCAGACAAAGTGCGGATTATTGGGTTTCATTGTGTTTAGAAAATGGATTGGTGGGACAAGGCAATACTCCCGAACAATCTATTGATAAACTCAAACAAGCTATTGAGTCATTTTCCGAAGTATATGAATCCGATCCTGATGTTTATCTCAGCCCTCTTTCTATCAATGAATTACACGAGTTTCTGACTTGAGAAGATGCAGAAGCCTCAGAAACTTATGAATTAAGGAAAGTTTATGCCTAAAAACCTTCCATCTTTAAACCCTAAAGCATTAATTAAGATTTAAGAACAAAACGGATGTCAGTTTTACCGAGAGGGGAAAGGGGATCATTGTTTGTATATGCGTGAAATTGAAGGCATAAAAAGGATTGTTCCGATTGATATGGGTGCTGGGGAAATGTCACCAGCTTATGTGTTGCGGATTTTCAGGCAATTTGGGTTTACATATCCAGAAATTGAGGGGATGATTAGTTAAGTCCGCATTAATATGCTCCCTGGTTGGCTATTTCAACATTTGGAGTATAGCCTTTGCAACTCAGAAAAGCGATCGCCTAAAATGGCTTTTACAGCCAAACTCGTCTAACCTGTCCTAAAATATAAGAGAGCTCCTATATTAATTCCCTACCATGTCGATCGCAGTCATTAAAGAACATATCGAAATCACCCCAGGAATCTGTGGGGGAAAACCCCGTATCGCCGGACATCGCATCCGAGTTCAGGATATAGTTGTTTGGCACGAACAAATGGGAATGTCACCCGACGAAATTCTGTATCACTATCCGAGTATTACTTTATCTGATATCTATGCAGCTTTAGCCTATTATCACGATCGTCGAGATGAAATTCGCTCCGCAATCGAAGCAGATGCAGAATTTGCTCGCCAATTGAAAGCTCAAACCCCATCGCTATTGCAACAAAAATTAAAAAATCGTCAACATGGCTAAGATAAAATTCCATCTCGACGAAAATATAACTCTTGCCATTGCGAATGGATTGCGAAGACGTTGAATTGATGTCACCACAACTCCAGAACAAGGAATGATCGGGCAATCCGACGAACAACAATTAGCATTTTCCCTGTCTCAAGAGCGAGTAATTTTTACCCAAGATACGGATTTTTTAAGACTGCATCATGCAGGTTTGTCTCACGCGGGTATTGTTTACTGTTTACAAACCAGTAAATTGATTGGGGAAATTTTGCAAGGATTAGTATTAATTTGGGAGGTAGTGAATGCTGAAGAAATGAACAATCATTTGGAGTATTTGTAAAAACAGGCGATCGTCGCTGGGCGATCGGCACTTGCAGCCTGAGTATTAATCGTATCCTACCGCAGTTTGGAATCTGTTGAGATCATGTCATATTTGGCTATATTTTTCCGAACTCTACTCTCCTGACTCTAAATAGGTGATGATAAAAGTAGTAGCTACTCAAAAGTTCTCGCAATGACTTTTATCCCCTCCGAAGCGTTTAAATCTATTAGTTATCCCAGCCGCACCGTCAAAAGAGCCGATCGCGCCGTTCGCTGTTCCCCTTTTCAATTACACTTCTTCCAGACCATCCGCGATAACAGTGTTTTCCTAAGTGCGATCGCCTCAAATTCCGGTGTCGAAAGTGGCTACACCCGATCGCCCGTATCCGAACTCGTAGCCGAAAACTCCCTACTGTGGCTGATCCAAGTCGGCGTGTTGCGGCGGGAAGTAGACGGACAAGGGATTACCGACAGTTTTCGCCTCACGCCGCTGGGCCGGCAACTCGTGGAAAAATGGGAACAGGAAGGACAGGGAGTGCCGGCCGCGTCATTGTGCGATCGCATGGGAAATGCCGTCAGCCGCGGGTTGGGACTATTTCTATGACCTTTTCTCGCTTGCTACAGTCCGACAGGGAATGAATTCCCTGTCTCATAGCGAAAGTCGGTTAAAACCGACTGCAAGTCTCAAATTAACTCAATGTTGAGTTTCGCATTGCACGTTAATCAACCTCCTCAGTCCTCTTGCAGAGGACTTGCGCTATGAGACAGGGATTTCAATCCCTGTCGGACTCGCCGTCAAACGAGTGAGACCGCGATCGCACTTGAGTTTCTTAGAAGGACTGGGGTGTGTTTTCTTTCGCGGAGAATCCCACAAGCAAATTTATGCTTTTTTGTGGAACAGGCCGGAAAGCCTGTTCTTAAAAATGATGCAAGATGTGAGTATAAATTAAATTCGCGATCGCTTAACTAATACAAATTAAACTTAAATCAAATAAAAATAATGGTTCAAACCGCTTCTAAACCTTTGAGTCTCAATGAATTTCTCCAACTGTCGGAGACCAAACCCGCTAGCGAATTCATCGACGGTCAAATTATCCAGAAACCTATACCCCAAGGAAAACACAGCACAATTCAAAGCGATTTGGGTGCTGACATCAACCGGGTACTCAAACCCCAACGCATCGCCCGCGCTTATCCAGAATTGCGCTGTACCTTTGGTAGTCGATCGACAGTACCCGATCTTGCAGTCTTTACCTGGGAACGCATTCCCCGCGACGAAAACGGCGAAGTAGCCAACACTTTCGCCATCGCCCCCGACTGGACAATCGAAATTCTTTCGCCCGACCAAAGTCAAACTAAAGTCGTCCGCAACATTCTCCACAGTGTCGCCCACGGGACTCAGATGGGCTGGCTGATTGACCCGGAAGAAGAAGTGGTATTTGTCTATTTTGCCGATCGCACCATAGCAGTTTTTGAAGAACCGGGCGATCGCATCCCCGTTCCAACCTTTGCCGAATCCTTTAATCTCACCGTCGGTGAAATGTTCAGTTGGCTGACTGAGTAGCGCCACCTCGGTTTATGAATGATTTAACCGCAGAGGGCGCAGAGGGCGCGGAGGAGGGAGAAGAGAGATCGCCCTACGGATTTGCTCCGATCAAATGTGCGGTCGATCGCTTATACTAAAATATCTGGTTGTCAGCTCTTCAATGACGAGAGATGACTAAAGTGGTCACTACAAACTTAATTATGATTATTTAACCGGACTTGATATCATCTTTCAAATAACCGCTAACTACTAACAACTAACTACATAAAACGTTTCTCAAAAATGGAAGCTAAATCTTACAAAGACACCGTAAATCTGCCCAAAACCAAGTTTGATATGCGCGCCAACGCCGTCAAACGGGAACCAGAATTGCAACAATTTTGGGCCGATCAAGAAATCTACGATCGCCTTTCGGAAAATAACCCAGGCGACTTGTTCATCCTGCATGACGGGCCCCCCTACGCCAACGGACAACTCCACATCGGCCACGCCCTCAACAAAATCCTCAAAGACTTTATCAACCGCTACCAAATGCTGCGCGGCAAAAAAGTCCGCTACGTTCCCGGTTGGGATTGTCACGGATTGCCGATCGAACTTAAAGTATTGCAAAACATGAAATCGGACGATCGGCTCAATCTTACCCCGATCGAACTCCGCCGCAAAGCCGCCACCTTCGCGCAGCAAACAATGGAACAGCAGCGCGAATCCTTCCAGCGCTACGGCGTTTGGGGCGACTGGAAACACCCGTATTTAACCATGAAACCCGAATACGAAGCCGCTCAAATCGGCGTTTTCGGTCAAATGGTGCTCAAAGGCTACATCTACCGCGGCTTCAAACCTGTTCACTGGAGCCCCAGCTCGAAAACAGCCCTCGCCGAAGCGGAATTGGAATATCCCGAAGGCCACACGTCGCGCAGCATCTACGTCGGCTTCCATGTGAAAAAATTGTCAAAATCCTTGCAACAGAAGCTCAAACGCTATATGCCGAGCCTCTGGGCGGCGATTTGGACGACTACCCCCTGGACAATTCCGGCAAACTTGGCGATCGCAGTCAATCCCGAATTGACTTATGCGGTGGTGGAACCGCCGGCAAATTCCCACATCGCACAACAATTTATGTTAGTAGCTGTCGATGCGGTCGATCGGCTGTCGGCAACTTTTAACACTCAATTAAAAATACTTGCCACCTTCAAAGGCAAAGAATTAGAAGGTTGCAGCTACAAACACCCGCTGTTCGATCGCGAAAGTCCAATTGTTGCCGGCGGTGACTACATTACTGCTGATTCCGGGACGGGATTGGTGCACACCGCACCGGGGCACGGACAAGAAGACTTTATCGTCGGAAAACGCTGCGGTTTGCCAGTTTTAACACCCGTAGACGAGAACGGAAATTTCACCGCAGAAGCAGGACAGTTTGTAGGTTTAAATGTCCTCGGAAACGGCAATGCCGCAGTCATTGATGCCCTTGCCGAAGCAAATTGTTTGATTAAAGAAGAAAGTTACGCTCACTCTTATCCTTACGATTGGCGCACGAAAAAGCCGACCATTTTTCGGGCGACGGAACAGTGGTTTGCCTCCGTTGAAGGATTTCGAGATGAAGCCTTAAAAGCGATCGCCGAGGTGAATTGGATTCCCGCCCAAGGGGAAAATCGGATTACTGCAATGGTGGGCGATCGATCTGATTGGTGTATTTCTCGCCAGCGGACTTGGGGCGTTCCCATTCCCGTATTCTACGACGAAGAAACCAACGAACCGCTGTTAAATGAAGACACGATCGCCCACGTGCAAGCCCTTTTTGCCGAGAAGGGTTCCGATGCTTGGTGGGAATTGTCGATCGATGAATTGCTGCCGGAATCTTACCGCAATAACGGCCGCACTTACCGCAAGGGAACCGACACGATGGATGTGTGGTTTGACTCGGGTTCTTCCTGGGCCGCAGTTGCCCAAGGTCGATCGGAATTAAACTATCCTGCTGATATCTATTTGGAAGGTTCAGACCAACACCGCGGCTGGTTTCAATCGAGCTTGCTGACCAGTGTAGCAACAAACGGCGTTGCTCCTTACAAAACAGTTTTGACTCACGGTTTTGTGCTGGATGAAAAAGGCCGCAAGATGAGCAAATCTGAAGGCAATGTCGTCGATCCGGCAGCCGTAATTAAGGAATATGGAGCCGATGTTTTGCGGTTGTGGGTGTCTTCGGTAGACTACTCGGCCGACGTGCCTTTGGGCAAAAACATTCTCAAACAGCAATCGGATGTTTACCGCAAAATTCGCAATACAGCTAAGTTTTTGCTGGGCAATTTGCACGACTTCGACCCGGCAAAAGATGCCGTTGCTTACGAGGAATTGCCGGAACTAGACCGCTATATGCTGCATAGAATGGGCGAAGTTTTTGCGGAAGTTCAAGATGCTTTTGAAAGCTTCCAATTTTCCCGATTTTTCCAAACAGTGCAGAATTTCTGCACGGTTGATTTGTCGAATTTTTACTTGGATATTGCCAAAGACAGACTTTACATCAGCGCGACAGATACCCTTCGCCGCCGCAGTTGTCAGACGGTGATTGCAATTGCTGTGGAAAATTTAGCAAGGGCGATCGCACCTGTTTTGTGTCACATGGCCGAGGATATTTGGCAGTACCTTCCCTATCCGACTCCTTACAAGTCGGTGTTTGAAGCCGGCTGGGTGCAACTTGATGCTTCATGGCACAATCCAGAATTGGCTAATCGCTGGCAGTATTTGCGACAAGTACGCGGCGAAGTTAACAAGGTTTTGGAAAAAGCCCGGATGGAAAAGGCGATCGGTTCTTCTTTGGAAGCTAAGGTTTTGCTGTACGTTCCCGATGTTGAGAAAAGAGAGCAATTGCAAGCTTTGAATCCCAGCAGCGAAGAATTGGTGGATTATGTGCGATCGCAAAATTCAGTCATAGAGTTAGCAGCCCAGGAGAAAGCAAAAGCAGCACAAGATCGACAGGAAGAACAAGCGGCAAAAGTTGCCAAAGTGTTGACAGAAAACACAATTTATGTTGAGAGGAAAACGATCGCAGAAAAGGGCGATCGATCTTCTCAGATAGTAGAGTATTCGATCCCGGAACTGCCGGCTTCAGATTCTCAGCCAATCTTAGATCGAGCCACCGAGTTTGTGGCTAATTTGCCTGAATACGCGGGCAAGTTTTTCACAGAATACCAAAAAGCGCTGGTAACACTTGGGCTGTTAGCCTCTGTGTTGATAACGGGCAGAGTAACGCTGGCGATTTTGGATACGATTAATCAGATTCCGATGTTGGGAGGCTTATTGGAAGTCATCGGCCTCTTATTTACAATCTGGTTTGCTTTCCGTCACTTGCTGTTTGCCGCCAACCGTCAACAACTGGCTCAAAAGATTGATTTTATGACAGCAGATGTGGTGGGGCGGACAAGCGGGCTTGTGCTTGCAGAAACACAGGCGATCGTACTCGCACCGCCACTAGAGACAGCGCTTGTGCTTGTAGAAGAAACACAGGCGGCGATCGTACAAACAGCCCCAGTAGAAACGGCGCTTGTAGAAACACCCCAAATCCCGGAAGCAGAATTAGTTGCGATCGAACCCAAACCTGAAATTCCTGCTTCCATAGCTGTAACGCACGATTCTACAATGGCCGGCAAGGGTGTAGATGAACTGCGGTATTTGTTCATTACTTCGGAAGTGGAACTGGTAGAATCGAATGCAATCCTGCAAGAATTGCCGTACAGTTATCAATCTCCTGAGTTGGCGATTGGTGTAGTGAAAGCAGACGGGGAAAAGTGCGATCGCTGCTGGAATTACTCGACTCACGTCAGCGAGTCGATCGAACATCCGCTAATTTGCGAACGCTGCGTTTCAGCAGTAGACCACAAATTCTAACGTAGGCTGCGCTTCGGGAAAAATTATTGAGTTTGTGGTAGCCACATTCAGCCCGAAGCGCACCTTACAATAACTTCATTTACTTATTTCTGATTAAAAAAACGGCAGACGATTTCACCAGGGTTGTTTTGTCCAAACGCCAACACTGTTCCATCTTTCTTAACTGTAGTGCGATCGCGGCAATTGTAGACTTCCAGAGGCTGTTTCACTCCATCAACACTCAGAATTACCCTGTATTCCCAATAGTTTTTCGCACTGCGTTTGATATCGACAATGCAAATCTCGCGCCCTTGATAATTGCGGCATACAGATGCCTTAGCAGGAAGCGCCCAGAAAAAAGATATTAATAGCAAAAAGTAGCAAACACCTTTCATCATTCGCTATCTATTCCACTGCATAACCCGTATACTTCCGCATAAACGGCGGCTGAAATCCCCAAACAATATCGTCTTTTGGAACTCCGGCTATTACTAAATCTTCAGCAATATCATCTTCAGTGGCATTCCATTGAAGCCAAATTTTCCCGCCCTTGATATCTATGTGAATGCTACAGTGATGCACCCTAGTCTGCTTGTCCCAGCCAACATAAAAGATTTGGTAGTGATCTCGTTCTGTATCAAGAATTGTCTCGACTTCAATGTCTCCGTGAGCAGGTTTGCGCTTGCCGTACTCCAGTAACATTTGCTGCACAATTTGCCGATATTTGCTTAATTTTTCCATGACCAACTTACTAAGTCCTATCTTACCTTTTTTGATAACCAACTGGCTCTATTTTTGGAAGCGACTTAGCAATTGGGTCCGCCCTCAAGTGGCGACATCGTAAGATAGCTGAACCATACCAGAACTGTATGTCTGACATCCAGTTAACTGCAAAGCTGTAGTATTTATGGGATTAACAAATAAAGGAATTCCCTCGCCTAAAATAAGCGGATGAACCGAGAGAATCACTTCATTGACAAAGTTTTGATTGAGGAAATCGCGAATCAGCAGAGAACCTCCCACCAACCAAATATTCTTGCCGTCTAGCAAGCGCAAATCATTGACAAAAGTCTCTAAATCTGTTACCACTTCGACATCAGAAGTGCCTTGAAAATCTAGATTTTTCGTAAAAACATAACTCTTTTTTTCCTGGTACGGATACTCGCCAAAAGTTAAAACTTGTTCGTATGTTTTCCGACCCATGAGAACCGTATCGATGCTATCTAAGAATTTACTATAACCGTAATTTTGGTCTGTAAACAGCCAGTCAATATCGCCATTCGATCGGGCAATATAACCGTCCAAACTAGATGCAATGAATAGTACAACTTTACGCATGGCAAAACCCAGGTTTTTGGAATAATTGGGGCGACGATCGCCCCAATTACCTTAATTTTAAATGATTTAGTGTCCTGACGGTAGCTTGAGTTCGATACCCAGCTTTTGAGCGACATCGATCGCCGTATTAGCAAAATCAGTCATGCCTGCAATCGGAATTGCGATCGCAGTACCCGCCGCAATCATCGCAGTCAGGCTTTTCTTTAATCTGGCTTTATTCCATTGGTTTTCCGGTTTCTTAATCTCGGCTTCGACATCTTCAATATCAATAATTATCCCATCGCGGATGTCTTCGGGAAACTGCGTCGCGGTTTCACGCATTGATGAGATTAATTGGAGAATTTCCGCAGTATTGGCATTATTTATTTGCTTGAATTCATTATTGCTAACTTTCGCGTTGTCGCTGCCTATAACACCGGACATCGGGCCATTGAAGTTGTTGGTTTTGGAAGAGTTTTCACTCATAACTTTTGCTTCGGCTGTAATATTAGTAGGTTTGCTAGCGAGTCGTTTAGCGATATCTACAAGGTCGTCATATTCTCTTCCGTATTTTTCATCGCCCATTTGGTTTCTGCGCCGAAGTTCGATCGACTCATACCCATCCAGCAACGGCCGCAAATCCCAACTCTTTTTAAGTTTGCCGATCCGAACCTTAGTCTCGCCCATCTCCTCCAGCCCTAGCAATTCCTCGTAATCCAGCGGATCAGCATCGGGATAACCCGGAACCGGCACCCATTGACTGATTTCCAGATTGACAAAAGATTTGTGGATTTTGGTAAACGTATCGCGAATCATGCTGAGGAAAGAACGCCGCGTCGATTCTCGCCCGCTAACGGCAATAAAGATTTTCTTATCCTCCGGGTCAGATTTGATCCGGGCGATGTTGTACACCTCAGCGCCTTCCCTGTACTCCAGCATAACCCCCGTGCGCCAGTGGGTGCATTTGTGGATTTTCTCGTGCATGAGGACGATGAAGCGCGAGAGGATGCTGTCGGGGAGGATGCGGTAGTGATATTGAAATTCCAGGGTGTCGCCTTCGAGTTTGGTGTTTTCCGGTTGTTCTTTCGGCAAGATGCCGGGGATGAGGAAAGTCGGCGCGGGACAATGGCTGACGGGGAAGCAGAGTTCAAATTCGCCCATCAACCCGGTGAGGCAGTCGTAGCGGCGGCGGGGATATTTATTTGAGTCGAGGATGCGGCTGAGGTCGGCGTAGGTGAGAATGCCTTTGGTTTTGACTTTGAGTTCCTCGTCACTGAGGAGGGCATAGATGCCTTCTGTCACCCAGTGGGGATTGAGGATGTTGGTGGATTGCAGGATCGGGTGTTCGCGGAAGTTGAGGACAATGCCCAGGTTGTGCAGCAGTCCGATCAGTTGGGTTTGGTCGGTTTCTTCCCAGATGTTTTCTTTGGCGCAGATGGTGGCGTATTCACTGATGCTGATGATGTCTTTGTCGAGGTTTTCCAGGCGCTGCTTGACTTGGAACCAGCTTAGCGACAAAAGATCGTAGACTTCTTTGAGTTGGGAGATTTCCGTGTGGATGGCGCTGCGGAGTTCGTCGATGCCGATGCCGCTTTGGCAGGAAGTTTCGAGAATCGCTTTGATGTTGGGATATTTGTCGCGCAAGGCTTTGCGGTTGAGATCCAGGGGTTGTTCGTCGCACTTGTTGCCGACGAGAATGACCGGGGATGCGTCGCCGAAGCTTTCGATCAGTTTCAGCCAGTATTCGAGGCGGTTTTCGTCTTCGCTGGTGCGGCAGTTGCACACGAGGAGGTAGAGGCTGCGTTTGGTAAGGAAAAATTGGTGGGTGGCGTGGTAGATTTCTTGTCCGCCGAAGTCCCAGACGTTGAGTTTGACTGGTTTGGTGTTGACTGTAATTTTCCAGTCTGTGATGTTGAGTCCGTCGGTTTGGGGCTCGTTGGCGTTGTATTTGTTGTGGATGAGGCGGTTAATCAGGCAGGTTTTGCCGACGCTGCCTTGCCCGACGAGGAGGACTTTGGCTTCGTTGAGGGGAAGAACTTCGCCGCTGCGGAGTTGACGCAGGTAGTTGAAGATGGCGGCGGGAGTACCGGGGTCTTTATACTGTTGAGTCGGCCCTAGAATTTCTGGAAAAATTGGTAGGGGATTGCAGCGGAGGTCGAGTGTTTCAAGTTTTGGCAGTGTTTCCAAACATTCAGGAATCTTTTCAATCTGATTGTTTCTGAGGTCAAGCCTTGTCAGATTGGACAGTTTGCCGATGACTTCTGGGATGGATGTAATCTGAGTGTCACTGAGGTCAAGCTGTGTCAGATTGGACAGTTTGCCGATGACTTCTGGGATGGATGTAATCTGATTGTTACTGAGGTAAAGCCCTGTCAAATTCGACAGTTTGCCGATGACTTCTGGGATGGATGTAATCTGATTGTTACTGAGGTTAAGCTGTGTCAGATTCGACAGTTTGCCGATGACTTCTGGGATGGATGTAATCTGATTGCTACTGAGGTAAAGCCCTGTCAAATTCGACAGTTTGCCGATGACTTCTGGGATGGATGTAATCTGATTGTTCCAGAGGTGAAGCTGTGTCAAATTCGACAGTTTGCCGATGACTTCTGGGATGGATGTAATCTGATTGTTCCAGAGGTGAAGCTGTGTCAAATTCGACAGTTTGCCGATGACTTCTGGGATGGATGTAATCTGATTGTTCCAGAGGTGAAGCTGTGTCAGGTTCGACAGTTTGCCGATGACTTCTGGGATGGATGTAATCTGATTTTTACTGAGGTTAAGATGTGTCAGATTTGACAGTTTGCCGATGACTTCTGGGATGGATGTAATCTGATTTTTACTGAGGTTAAGCTCTGTCAGATTCGACAGTTTGCCGATGACTTCTGGGAGGGATGTAATCTGATTGGAAGTGAGGTAAAGCTCTGTCAGATTCGACAGTTTACCGATGACTTCTGGGATGGATGTAATCTGATTGGAACTGAGGTCAAGCTGTGTCAGATTCGACAGTTTGCCGATGACTTCTGGGATGGATGTAATCTGATTGTAACTGAGGTCAAGCTGTGTCAGATTCGACAGTTTGCCGATGACTTCTGGGATGGATGTAATCTGATTGTAACTGAGGTCAAGCTGTGTCAGATTCGACAGCTTGTTGATGACTTCTGGGAGGGATGTAATCTGATTGTTACTGAGGTTAAGATGTGTCAGATTCGACAGTTTGCCGATGACTTCTGGGAGGGATATAATCTGATTGGAACTGAGGTCAAGCTGTGTCAGATTCGACAGTTTGCCGATGACTTCTGGGAGGGATGTAATCTGATTGTCTCTGAGGTCAAGCTGTGTCAGATTCGACAGTTGCCCGATCGCTTCTGGGATAGATGTAATCTGATTGTCTCTGAGGTCAAGCTGTGTCAGATTCGACAGTTGACCGATCGCATCTGGGATGTCTGTTAAACCAATCCTGGTTAAATTTAAACTCTCTAATTGCTTCATTTCCAGCAGCAATTCTGGCATCGTTCCGAATGGATTGCCGCTGAGGTCAATCGAGCGCAAATTCTCCAGCGATCGCAATTCCTCCGGCAGTGTTCTTAATTGATTGGTGATTAGTTTCGGACGGTGTTTACCATCAAACGATTCCCAATCTTCCGTCTTTTTCCCCAAAACCAACGTCTCAAGCTGCGTACACTTGCCAATCTCCCCCGGTAATTCCTCCAAGTCCAGCCCCGCCAAATCCAGTTCGGTCAATTTTTCCTCGGCTGCTTGGTCAATTCGCCGCACTGCTTCCTCTCGCGTCATGCCCTTTGTCTCTCGGTAGGATTCATTTTATTGTGACAGGAATTTTCGCTTGGTGGGGAGTTGACCGCGCGTCACAATCAAAGAAACCGGTTTTTTTTTGTTTCTACACTGTCATGCGTCTTCTGGGAAAAAACCCGGTTTCTGAGCGAGACATCACAACTATAATAAAATAACCGTTCAAAGAGGAAAGCCAATGGTAACGAGCCTGAATGTGGATACGGCACTGCTGCAAGAGGCGATCGAACTTGAGGGAGAAATTGAGTTCGAGACTCTAGTTGAAATCGCCTTGCGCGAATACATTCAACGCCGCAAACAGCCACAGAATCTCGAACTTAGCTTTGGAGAATCTCTCAGTGCATTTCGTGAAAAATATCAACTGCACGAACTCGGTTTAAATCCTGATGAAATTTGGGGAGAAGTTCGCGATCGAACTTTTGCAGGACGCGAGGTCATCTTTGAATGACGCTGCGTTATTTACTCGATACCAACATTATCTCCGAACCTGTTCGTCCTGTTCCGAATGCGAATGTAATGACTAAACTAATTGAGGCAAAATCGACTGTGGCGCCTCGATCGTTTGGCATGAAGTTCTGCTGGGCTGTTATCGAATGCCAGATTCTAAGCGTCGCAGTGCGATCGAAGCTTATCTTCAGGAAGAAGTGAAAGTAAAATTACCGATTTTGCCCTACACCCAAGAAGCGGCTGAGTGGTTCGCTTTCTTAACGAGCAAGACTCATCCCCCTCGGGCTTACACCGTCTTATGCTGATGGGCAAATTGCAGCGATCGCTAAAGTCAATAATCTGATTCTGGTGACACGAAATGTTGCTGATTATGCAAACTTTCAAGACTTGGCAATCGAAAACTGGTTTTCTTAAACTTAATCCATTTAATCATCTGTATGATGAGAAACTATAATGCGATCGATTTCTGCGCGGTGGCGATCGTAATAACGCCAAGCATTCTCTAAATCGCGATCCGACAAACCTGGATAATTCCGAAGTAACTCAGCCTCATCAGCCCCCTGTTGGTGAAGCGAAACCAGTGTCCAAACAGGAATGCGGGTGTTGCGAATCCGGGCATTTCCTCCACAGACTCCAGGCGTACTCTGAATCGCCCTAGCTGAGAGTTTTTCTTGGAATAGCAAATTCTCTTCAGGTGTCAGCGACTCAATGACTTGAATTAAGGAGTCAACCAACTGAATGTTCATAGCTGGTAATTTACGGAATATACAATAGTGCGATCGCTCAAACTATCATAGCAAAATTCCCCAACACCAACCTCTCAAGCGGAGCGCACTTGCCAATCTGTGGCGGCAATTCCTCCAACCCCGCCAAATCCAATTCTGTCTGGCCTTCATCTGCGGCTTTGTCGATTAACTGCAACGACTCCTCTCGCGTCATATCCTTTGTCTTTCGGTAGTCTTCATTTTATTGTGACAGAACCAGATAAACTGGGTTTCCAAGGTCTGCGTGTGATACCTACTTACTTAAACTTTAGCTAATCTAAATATAAACAAATAATAAACCTCAATCTGATGTTTTTTCTCAACAGATGACAAAGGGTGATAAACTGGGGATAGGAAGTTATTTGTCTATGAACCAAATTAAACGTGTTGCCATAGTGGGAGGAACCCACGGAAACGAACTCACAGGAATTTACCTCGTGAAGAAATTCGATCGCGCGCCAGAGTTAATTGGGCGATCGACTTTTGAAACAATCGCCCTGCTAGCCAATCCCAAAGCTTGCGAAATCGGGACACGCTACATCGATATCGACCTCAACCGCTGCTTTAGAAAGCAAGATTTAGAAAATCCCCATCTCTCCAGCTATGAAGCGCAGCGGGCGAAAGAAATCTACCGCCTTTTTAGCTCAAAAAACACTCATCTGCCCAACTTAATTATCGATTTGCACAGCACCACATCCAACATGGGGCTAACATTTATTCTCGCCAGCCATCATCCATTTAACCTGCAACTAGCAGCTTATTTAACCTCTGTGTATCCCCAGCTCAAGGTACTCGCTTCTACAACCAAGAATCATGATAGTCCTTTGCTGCGATCGCTTTCCGAATTAGGCGGTACGCTGGAAGTTGGTGCAGTGCCGCAAGGCGTCTTGGATGCGTCTTTATTTCAGCAAACTGAGCAAGTTGTGTGCCGAATTTTAGACTGCGTAGAAGCCTACAATCAAGGCACAATGCCTGCTGCAAAACATCCCCTGACTATTTATCACACCATTGGGGCGATCGACTATCCCAGAAACGAGAACAGAGAAATTCAGGCAATGATTCATCCTCATCTGCAATCCCGAGATTATGAAGCCCTAAATCCCCGCGATCCGATGTTTTTGACCTTTGATGGTGACTCGGTATTGTATGAAGGTAAATCAACCGTTTATCCAATTTTCATTAACGAGGCCGCTTACTACGAAAAAGGAATTGCCATGTCTTTTACCCAAAAGCAAATAGTCAGTCTTGAGTAGAAATTTAAAACTTAGTCTTGAGAAGTTTCAGGGGACAAAAACTCCTCTTTAGAAGCCGTAGTAAAAGAACGAAATTCCTTCCATATTTCCAAACTGAGAATACAGGTAATCAGCCACACCACACCAGCCGTATAACCAGCAATAACATCGGTAGGCCAGTGAACTCCTAGATAAAGCCGACTCAAACCAATAGCAGCAATTAATACAACTGTCAAGCTGTAAATCCACCAGCGTTGCTTGGGAAAGCGCGCACCCAAGAAATATCCTAGCAAACCGTAAATAACCATGGAAATCATCGCGTGCCCGCTAGGAAAACTGTAAAAGCGAACGTCAACAACGCGCTCCCAAAGTTGAGGTCGATCGCGAGCAAAAAGTTTTTTTAATAGTAAATTTAAACCGAGCGCCCCCCCACCGGTGATCGCAATAGTTGCGGCTTCCGATCGGTGATTGCGCGCTAGCAAAACAATACCCAAGCTCAGACAAATCGCTAGCAGCAACTTCGGCTCGCCCACAAAGGTAAAGCCCAGCATTACTCGATCGCGCAGCGGAGTGTGAAGGCTCCTGAGATATAGTAAAATAGAGGTATCGAAAGCGTAACTTTGTTTTCCCAACACGTCTTCGGCAAGGGTGGAAAATCCCCACATCCCCAAAGCAGCAACAGCAAGCCCGGCCAGCCGAATTATCGAAATGAGCGATCGAATTTTAGAACGCATTTTCTAAGTAATTAAAATTTTAAAATTTCCAACTCAAAATAATACCACAAGTATCGGAAACGAAAACGCCTTACCAATCGTCTAGATTCTTGAGCAACTATATTCTGAACCATTAATTGATTTTTCACTACCCACCTCAGCTTTTACATCCCATCGGCGAATGACTATACTCTCCACCAAATACATTTCTGCAATTTTGTTGACCTTGGGGTTGACAAGTCTTTCTAGCTGTGCTATTAACAGCGGAGTAAGTGCGCCGATCGCCGAAGCCCACACGATCGCCCAGCGTCTCGTCTCGACCGCAGTCGCCCAAAAGCCGAACAACCCGCAATTCGGCCAGCCGATCGACTGTACCCTAGGAAAAGACTGTTTTGTATTGCTGTATTTCGATCGAGAACCCGGCCCCACCGCCGTCGATTTTGGCTGCGGACGCCAAACCTACGACGGCCACGACGGCACAGATTTTGCCATTCCCGACGCCAAAGCAATGGCAAAAGGAGTGCCAGTTATTGCCTCCGCTGCAGGCAAAGTTTTGCGAGCACGAGATGGTGTAGTCGATCGGCGTTTACAAAACGAGACAGAGAAAGCCAACATCGCAGGCACAGAATGTGGCAACGGCATGGTAATCGACCACGGCGGTGGTTGGGAAGCCCAATACTGCCACCTCCGCAAAGGCAGCGTTGCCGTCAAACCGGGTACGCAGGTACAAAAAGGCACAGTTTTGGGCATGGTGGGAAACTCTGGGATGGCATCTTTCCCCCACGTACACGTAACTTTTCGCTATCAAGGCAAACCCGTAGATCCGTTTGTCGGGCCCGACGCGAAGGTAGGCTGCAACATCGCCCGCAATCCTATTTGGGACAAGCCTCTAGACTATATTTCCACAGGTTTAATTAGGGCCGGTTTTGCCAATAAGCCACCCGATATCAACGCTGTTTGGGAAGGACAATTTTCAGAGACTCAACTCCCTGCAAACAGTCCAGCTTTGTTGTTTTGGGTGCAAAGTTACGGAGTGCTCAAGGGCGATCGCGAACAATACAAATTATTTGCCCCCAACGGCACAACCATCGCCGATCAGACCAATGAAATTAAAGCCCCCAGCCGCACTTGGTTGGGTTATGTCGGCAAAAGAAACAGTACAAATTCTCCTCTGACTCCCGGAGTTTGGCGGGCCGAATATCGGTTGACTCGGGGCGATCGAGTTTTGACCGAAGTCAAGCGAGAAGTAGAGTTGCGTTAGTCGCCAAGTTACTCATACCAAATTCCTTTAAAAATGAGCATCAAATATGTTAAAATAACAAAAATATTTTTTCATTTTTGATGGTCAAGTTTTCCTTGCCTCATAATAAAAATGTCATACAGCCAATTCACAAACCTAGAAATGATAGAAACCAACTTTGGCATAACCATTGCTGACAAAGTTGGTATTTTTGCCGATTTACCCGACGCCGAGTATAGCGCTCTTCTCAGCCAAACTCTGCAAGAAAACATTTCTTTAGCTTTAGCAATTAATACCGAAAAAGCTCGCTCAGAATTAATTGTCACACCTATTTTAGTAGAACTTAGAAAGCAGTTTAAGTATCAAATTAGCTTTTTTTCAGGAAAAGAGTTTAATGTAGATTTAGAAAAAGGATTAATGGGTTTCTGTGATTTTATGATTAGTCGTTCTCCCGAACAACTCCTAATCAAAGCCCCCGTTGTCGCCTTAGTAGAAGCTAAAAATGATAATATCCAAGCTGGGCTTCCACAATGTATGGCAGAAATGATTGCCGCTCAAATCTTTAATGAAAGAAGAAACAATAATATTTCCGAAATATATGGAGTAGTCACAACAGGGACTAATTGGAAATTTTTACGGCTTAGTAATCAACTTATGGAAGTTGATTTAAATGATTATTTTATTGATAATATTAGTAAAATAATTGGCATCTTAAAATATTTGATCGATGCAGCTAACCTATGAAACTGGGAGCCAATTTATGAAATTTGCTCAATAGAGATAAATTTAACAATGACTTAACCAGAATTTTTACAAGATCACAAATTATCCGGGACAATCTAGCTTTCATCAGCTTGTTGTCGCCGGCTCGATCACTCCTCCTTCCCCGTCGAGCGCGAGCGTTCGGGAGGGTGGTTTGGATGTGGAAAATTTAGGGCAAATTGTTCCAAGCTTGAGCCACAATGTCGCTCAGCCATAGCCTCTGAGCAAAATCGAGCAGATTGTCGTCCGCGAGTACCTCAGCCTTTAATTCATCCAAAGACTGAGATCGCGATCGAGCTATTTGGATCACACCCGCGATCGCCGACGCCACCAATTCTTCATTCAGTGGCTGCTGTCGCAAAGCAATCATTTCTTGAGGATTCGTAGGAATGGGATAATTCATAGGAGTGCATACCAAAGGGAGTAGATATTCAGCCGTTGCGGGCCAACCGAGAGCAAGAGCGATCGAAAACCTAAAAATCTGAGAACATTGTAAACTTATTTAAAACTCAATAAGTATTCGGGAGTATAGCCTACTTTGCTCCCTTGTCAACTCCCCCATCTTTATTAATTTATTCAGAATTGAGAGCCTAATCATGCAAGAAATTCTTTATCTAGAAGTCCCGACACCGGATACAGCAGCCGTCTGCACTTGGTTGCAGCACGAATTCGATCCCGGAATCGGAGAAAAAATTATTACTGCTGACGGCTTTCGCCTGCTTTCACCAGCCACAACAGCCGAGGTTCTCAAGTCTGGAACTCAAAAGGCCAATCCAAAACCCGCCTTGGCTGACACCAATTCAGGAAACCAAAATTGGCGATCGACAGAACTTTCCACCTTTGTCTGGTCACTGCAACGCACCACTTATTTAAAAGTCTTTCGTCTAGAAGAGGCGCCTGCGGGAGAAAAAAAGTTCCTGGAAAATCTGAATCTTGCTGTGAAAAACAAGTTTCCCGATCGCTACCCGGAACCCCCTGTCATAGACCTCTCCAAACACTCAATTTTTGACGCTCTTGCCCCCTATTACCCCCTGACGGTTAAATACTTCCAAAAAATGCCTCAAGGCGAATACGACCTCAAGCGCGTCTACTGGTGGGAGCAACGTTGGCGCGAAGGCACTCGCAATCCTCAAAAGCCAAAACAAGTAGTGTTTTTGAAGGAAGAGGGAACAGGGAAGAAGGAAGAAGGAAGAGGGAAGAAGGCAGAAGACACGATTTTGGTGTCTGATTCTGGCGATACTTTTTATGACTTAATTTATATTGGCGGGGCCTTGGGAGTGATTCACGCCGCAGTCATGGCGAGATTGGGCTACCGGGTGCTGCTAGTTGAACGAATGCCTTTCGGGCGAATGAATCGCGAGTGGAATATTTCGCGGGATGAAATTCAAAGCTTAATTGATTTGGGTTTATTTACTGCTGCCGAAATCGAAACTTTGATTGCCCGAGAATACAAAGATGGCTACAACAAGTTTTTTGATGCTAACAATCCGCCCGTTGCTCAAGCGCCAGTTCTGCACACACCAAAGGTACTCAATGTAGCTTTGGACGGCGAAAAATTGCTGAATTTAGCGGGAGTTAAGCTAACAGAAGCTGGTGGGGAAATCTGGGACGAAACTGAGTTTCTCAGAGCCGATGTTGAAGCAGAAAAAGTAGTAGTTCAAGGCCGCCACTTGCCGACAAAAGCCGATCGCACTGCATTAGGACGGCTGCTGGTGGATGCAATGGGTTCGGCTTCTCCCATCGCTTGGCAATTGAACGAAGGGCGGACTTTTGACAGCGTTTGTCCGACAGTGGGAGCAGTCATCGACGCAGGATTTGAGCCGGGAGTATGGGATTCCGAGTACGGGGATGTACTCTACACTCACGGGGACATTTCCCGGGGGCGCCAGCTCATCTGGGAGTTGTTTCCCGGCGCCGGCACAGAACTCACAGTTTATCTATTTCACTACCACCAAGTACATCCAGAGAATCCCGGTTCTTTGCTGGAAATGTACGAGGATTTTTTCGCAATTTTGCCGGAATACCGCCGCTGCGATGTCGATAAATTGGTGTGGAAAAAACCGACCTTTGGTTATATTCCGGGGCATTTTAGCAGCAACAGCAGCGATCGCTCCGTGGCGATCGATCGCCTAGTCTCGATCGGCGACGCAGCATCCTTGCAATCTCCTCTCGTTTTCACCGGCTTCGGCTCTCTTGTCCGCAATCTTTTTCGCTTAACAGACCTTTTGGATACAGCATTAAAGCACAATTTGTTGACGGCCAATCACTTAAACCAAATTCGCGCCTACCAGAGCAATGTTTCAGTAACTTGGCTATTTTCTAAAGGCATGATGGTTCCTACCGGGAGCAGTTTGCCGCCTCAAAGAATTAATTCAATTCTCAATACCTTTTTCGGTATTTTGGCAGGACAAAAACTCACCGTAGCCGAAACTTTTATTAAAGACAGAATCGACTGGCTAACTTTCAATCGACTGGCGCTCGAAGCAGCCGGAAAAAACCCTTCTCTCCTCTTGTGGATTTTAGATTTTGTCACCTTGAGGGATATTTGGCGCTGGCTGGGAAGTTACGTGAATTTTACTCTGCTGGCTGTCGCCAGTTTGCTGTTCGGATGGCTTCCCAGCTTCGCTCGCAGGGTACAACCTTGGTTGGAGCCCCGGTATCCGGCTGTTTGGCTGTGGCTGTTGGCTACCAGCTATGCTCTCACCTACGGCCTGGGAAAAACGAGAAAAGAGTTTTGAGTTTTGAGCTGTGACTCAAAACTAGCAACTTCAATTCGCTATCGAAAACTCGGCAATTCAATTTCAGCTAGCGATCGGCGTTTTTTAGAAGCCCGCAGCGGACTGGCAATCAAGCTCAGCCAGTCTGGTTGGGCGACTGCTGTGGGTTTTGCCACACTCGATCGCACTTCTTGAATGCCAAAGGTTTCAACAGAGTTCAAAATTTGAAAAGCCCTGGCCAATTCTTGGGCGTCCACTTTGGTAGCAGTTTCGGGTTCAGGCTCAGCCACCGGCAGTTCAGGTTCCGCAACCGGTTCTGCCAAGTCAGTTGCCGGCTCATCAGGCTGGGAGGTTTCGCTCTTGTGCAATTGAATGCCGGATACTTCGGCTAATTTGTTGAGTTCCAGATTGGCTGGGGCTTCAGGCTCGATCGCATCGACAACAACCGCTACCTCTGGATGCTCTTCGGTTTCGGACCAAGGTTGGACAGGGGAAGCGTTAAAGGCTGGCGGCAGCGGAACTTGAGAGCTTTTGACCGTCGCGAGCAAAGATTCTAATTGTGCGCTGGCGCTATCCTCTGCATTGTCAGGCGACTCGCTCCTCGATGACTTTACCTGCGGCCTGTCCAAACTTCTTTCCAAGGCAGCTTTGAATTGCAGAGTGTGGCGCTGCTGGCGGTGCAAGCGGGCTCGCAATTCCCTGCAAATATTTTCTGTGGCTACTAACTGGTGTAACTGTTCGTTGTAGCGCTGCACAGTAGAGGCACATTCTCGCTCAACAGTCGCTAGCCTGACTTGGCTGGTTGCCAACTGACTTCTTAATTTTTCGACTAAAATTTCTTGACTTTGGAGGGTTTGATGGGAAACTTCCACTTTGCCAAACAGCCGCGTCAATTGTTCTTGAGTATTTTCGAGTTCTGCAGTCCGCTGTTCTAGCAAAGTTTCGCGATTCTGCAATGTTTTTTGGGACTCTTCGAGAGCTGTTTCTAGCTGGGCGATGCGCTGTAAAAGGTCGCGGTTGCATTCGTGCAGCGCTTGCATTAGGGTGACTGGGGTCGATCCTTTGCCCTTGGCCTGTTCGGCATTCCCAAGCATATTTTTTAGATTCTCTGAAATCGGGGGCGAGCCCGCCTCAGTCGGCTGTGTCGGAGATTGCGAATTTTTTGTTTCAGGTATTGTAGGAATTGCATCTACACTGATGGCGTTGGGAAAATCTACTGTTTGCCAGTCTTCTTCTGGCTGTTGGGGAACCGTTGCGGGAGGGTCTGTCGCATCGGGGGCGATCGGCTCAAAACCCCCAGCAGCAGCAAAATCTGAGTGCAATGGTTCGGTATCGGATGGAACAGCAGGGTGCGGTTGGTGCTGATGGGCTCGAAGATCAGCTTCTGACATGGCTTTTTATCCCAATACTCACAGGGTCTCAGATACAGTCTATCCTTAGAGATTCTCCAGAAGGAAGCCCCTAAGTGATAGTTTTTGGCATTTTTCCGATTTTTTGGGACAAGAACCTCTGAATCGAGTGGCGCGATCGAACTATAGCGTTCGGAACAAGTCCGATGGAAGTCGCCACAAGCAAGAAGGAAGAACCAATAAAATCAAGGGTTTGAGCAATTAAGAACGTCCTAACCGTTTTAGCTGTTACGCTATACAACCCGAACTCAAATTAACGTGTAAGATGCGCGCACCAGCAACCTCCGGCTGTGAGTTTTTCGCCGCGAGTCCTATCAAAATGATTTTTCTCAATCTCTAATAGCAGTTTCAAACAATGATGCCACTGTAGACCCCTGATCCAAACCCATACAGAATCAGTTATTCCCAATTCTTTAATTCTTTAATCTAAAATGGTATAACTTACTGTTTCGGCATCCGGGCGATCGCCTAAGCTTTAACAACTGCAAAATGTTTGTCAATGATTGCTGGAACTTCTGCAGGTGCAATGCGACTGTAGCGAGTTTTGTCCGGCATTAAAACTATATTGGGGCCGGCTTTGCACTGTTTGAGACATCCGGTTCCCTGAACTGTCACTTTGTCTTCTAAACCGCGCGCATTCAAAACATTTTCTAAAGCTTTACAGACTCCTCCAGCGCCCCGCTTCAGGCAGTCTGATTTTTGACATACTAATATTTTGGTTTGGGTTTTTGCCGGAGCTTTTACAGTTTGAGCTGCTGTGGCAGAAGTGAATTCGCTTTTGCCGATCGCGCGATTGTCGGATGTCCATACCGCAACAGGCAGATTGGTGGAGTCGAGCAGTTCTGGCGATCGATCGTTTTGACCTTGAGCCAGCTTGAGGCTGCGAGCTTTAAGTTTTATTTTACCGTTTTTCAAGTTGATTTCTTTCTCGCCTACAACTTCAACTTTCAAACCGGGCGTCAAAACAGGTAACAGAAATGACCGCAATTCCTTGCACAGTTTAACAAGATATTCTACTCCCCGAGCATTGCTAATTCGCAAATATTTAAGTTTGCAGCCATCTTCAATAATCAGGCCGAGGATTTCTCCCTCTAAACTGAATTCGGAAACTTGCTTGCCAGACTTATACATTGTTATGACTCCTTTAAATCCGTTACATCCGTTACATCTTGTACACTGAGCTTTGCCGAACTTCCTTCTACCTTGAAGCCTTTTGCCAGCAGCACTCCAGCCATTCCACCAGTTCGTCCCGAGGGGCACTGACTTGCCTCAACACGCTCATTAACTGAGCCGCTTGTTTAGCTGTGTTGACTTTTGCCCGCAAAGGTTGGTCAACCGCACACCAGCAGGGAATTTCTAGTTCTTGCAAGCGTTTGTAAACTTGCCACCTATCTAGCCAACTAACTTGCACAATGTCACAAACTTCTAATTCTGGATCTGCTGGATTCATTTTTTAACAACAGTAATAATTTGCATTAATTTTTACCCTGAATGGTAGCGGGTAGAACTTAAAAGCCAGATTTCAGCAGAACATCAAAGATGATCGAAAGCCCTTCCTGAAAAATTCTGCCTTTTGCCCTCTGCCTTCTGCCTTCAGAAGGTTCGCCCCACTTTCAGGAAGCGTTCAGAACTAGGATCTTGTTCAAGCATAACCCAACTGCTAATAATTCTCAATAGGTTTACAAAAAAAATTTCCTACTCTATAAAATCTTCTACTATCGAGGCAGACGCTGCTTGACTGGTAGATTTACGGTGCTAGACTGACTCTATTGGCAACAAAACTGCCTATTGAGAGGAGAACACACATGGCTGAGACTCAGAGTGCATTGAGACCGTTTGGACACATAGCCGAAAACCCAGTTCTACTGGAACATTCAGTCACAGCACCGATTTGTGAAGGGATGAACGCGCTGCTGGCCAGTTTCCAGGCTCTATACCTGCAATATCAAAAACATCATTTTGTGGTGGAAGGGGCAGAATTTTACTCCTTGCACAAATTCTTTGAAGAAAGCTACGGAGAAGCTCAAGATAGCGTCCACGAGTTGGGCGAACGGTTAAACGGGTTGGGCGGCATACCGGCAGCTAGCTTTAGCAAGTTAGCCGAGCTGTGCTGTTTTGAGCCGGAAGCCGACGGCGTATATTCCTGCCGCCAAATGCTAGAACACGATTTAATTGCGGAGCAAGCTATCCTCGGTTTGCTGCGGCGTCAAGCAGGACAAGCAGAAAGTTTGGGCGATCGAGCTACGCGCTACCTCTACGAAAAAATCCTGCTAAAAACAGAAGAGCGGGCTTATCACATTTCTCACTTCCTCGCCCCCGATACCTTAGTGCAGTTGAACTTGAACTAACAATTCTTCTTCTTCCTCTTCCTTCGCGCCTTCGCGGTTCGTTATCTTAGATCAAAAAAAAAGCGAGCAGTTTTGTGACTGCCCGCTTTTTTATACAAAGTGCGCTTTTCCCCAGGGAATTAAGGCGCTAAAGCATTGCCGCGCAACAAGCTACCAATGGTTTTCGCAGTAATCTTCATTTGCACGAAAGGATTGGCCGGTACTACTGTTTTATACAAGTAGCTATCGAATGTGAGCTTCTGCACATCGCGATCGGCACACATTTCCACAAAAGCTTCGCGGGTAGCGTCGGAACGGTAGAACACGCGCTGCAAAATGTCGAGAACTTTGTAAGTAATGCCGTAGGCTTTATCCCACCGCTTCAGGTAAATCTTAATTTCCTCTTCAGTCGGAATGCGCGCGCCTTTATTGGAAATCTCCACAATAGTTTCGGCGCACATCCGGCCAGACTTGGCGGCAAAATAGATACCTTCGCCGGAAGACTTGGTAACGTAGCCGGCGGCGTCGCCTACGAGAGCAACTCGGCCGACAACCCGGCGGGGACGCGGATGTTCCGGAATTGGGTGAGCTTCCACTTTAATAATCTCACCGCCCATCAGTTTTTTGGCAGCGCGGGCGCGAACGCCTGCTTGCAGCTTTTTGATGCTGGCTTGATTGACTTTCATCGTGCCGGTACCGACGGCTACGTGGTCGTATTTGGGGAACACCCAAGCGTAGAAGTCGGTAGATACGTCGTCGCCGACGTACATTTCGGCTAAGTCTTCGTAGTAAGCCATTTTATCTTCTGGCAGGCGGATGCGCTCTTGGAAGGCGATCGCATAATTGTAGTCGCCAGCGTCGATCGCCTTTGCTACGCGGGAGTTAGCGCCGTCAGCCCCGATTACCAAATCGACTTTCAGAGTTTTCTGAATTCCCATTGCGCTGCCGTCGGAGTGGTCGGCATAGTGGAGAGTGTAGGGGTCTGTATTGTTGCCGGGAATTTCTAATTTGTGAACGGTGCCGTTAATCAGTTTTGCACCCAACGAAGCGGCGCGATCGCGCATGAAGCCATCGAGCACTTCGCGGCGGCACATACCGATGTATTCGTGTGCGTTTTCAATATTGATGTCCACCTCGACGTTGGAGGGGGAGATCATTTTCATTTTTCTGACTTGGCGGTCAATAATACTTTGCGGCAAATCAAATTCGCTGACCATGCACAGGGGAATCGCCCCACCGCAGGGTTTGGCGTTGTCTAATTTACGCTCGAATAGGTATGTTTCGATTCCTGCTTTTACCAATGTTTCGGCGGCGGAAGAACCCGCAGGGCCTGAACCTACTACTGCAACCCTTAGTGTCAAAGCTTTTCTCTCCAGTTTTTTTCTATAGGCATTACTCAGGTGTGATGGTATCACGGACTTTGGATGCGGTGGCGTGAAGCAGGGGAGATTTCAATGAAATGAAACAGAGCTTAACAGTTCGATACGAAAATCGGGTTTCGGGCAGTAGGTGCGATCGAAGATCTTAAATCTTTAACGGCAGATGAACGCGGATGTGCGCTCATGTGCAGTGGTGTGTCCTGGTGTGCGATCGAACATTTTTCCCTATTTTCTAAGAACAGGCTTTCCGGCCTGTTCCACAAAGAATGAATTTTCTGCTTGTGGGGTGGGCTTCTAGCCCGCCCGGACATGAACAGGCTTTCCGGCCTGTTCCACAAAGAGTGCATTTGGTTTTTGTGGGGTGGGCTTCTAGCCCGCCCCTAAGAGGTTAGAACCAGTCCAATAAGTTACATTAAAGTTACTTGCACTTATATCTAAAATTCTTATGCTCGGTAATTTTCAACAAAGCAACCTGCGGATTGAGCTTGAAGCTTCCGAAACAGCGATTAGAGACAGCTTGTTGCGTCCGAGTCAATTGCAGCAGTGGATGTGGCCGCAGCAGTTGTCTAGCGGTTTGCCGGAAGAATTTGCTCAAGGTTTGACCTTTACAAGTTGGCTGGGCCCCGTGGCAGTTCAGCATCACGTTGATATTGCTGAGCACAATTGTCTGCGGCTGTTATTGAGTCAGGGAATTGACGGATTTCACGAGTGGTATTGGGGCGATGGTTGGGTGCAGTCTCGGTTGGAGGGAGTGTCGCTGCTGCCGCTGAATTTGGGGCAAACGGCTAGTTTACTGCGGCTGCGGGAGTTTGTAGCCCGGAAGGGGAAGTAGATAAATGACTCTCCAAAATCCTTAGAACAAAGTCTGGTAGTCCTGCATAGCAACGAAAAATCCTAAACACTTTTAGGGGTCAAGAAGTCTTGTAATCATGGATAAAATACCAGAAGGCCCCACATTATTGGAAAGCTTTTTAGATTAGGAAAGACTCTTTCTTACAACAATAGCGAGATATCCTGTACATCAGGGAGTTCTTGCATCTTTCGATATCCGAAGTTTTGCCCGTATCTTTCCGACAGATTTGTGTCGCTGGCGAGGCAAAACTTTTTTATATGCGACAAAAAAATCTGTATAATAGACGGCACATTGTCTGTCAACTGCTTGGAGGGAATCCGACAAACCTTTAGCACCCATTTCAACTCGACTTCGTATATATAGCCATCCTAAATCATTTGTTAATTTCTTACTCCCTCCCCGCGAGTTCGGGGAGGGTTGGGGTGGGGTAAAAAATTTACGACTCATGTAGGATTGCTATAAACCGCTAGAATTTTTTTGGTTAAGGCATCAATTGGCAGCTCTTTCCACTGCTTGTTCCCCTTATTGTCTACAAACGACTACATTTCATCATGTTGGAGCGTTAGCTTGTCTTGGTTTTTTGACTTTACTTGAACTTTCCGGGGGACTGATGCTAATTGTTGAAAAACACATAGTATAGTATTGGAACCAGCGGGGGGACACCCTCGTGACTTTGACAATCGCAACTCAACATATTTTTTCTAATAAAAGCTGATCTCTCAATTTTTTGTTTCTTCTGAAATCCTTTGATGTCTAGGGTTTTAAACAAACTGCCTGTGACAATATATATATTTAAAGTTTTGCTTAGCGCTGGGGGTGGGACAATTTTTAACGATGTTTGGATAACCGAAACGGGGACAATTCATGGAGTTGAGAATTAACCAGGCTTAGATACGTAGGCATTATAACTCATTACCCTTACTCTGCCTGACCGCGTGAAAGCTACTTAGCTGCCGAAAAACTAAGAGTGTGTTATAAAAACATGATTTGTTCCTTTCTAAAGCGCTATTCTCGACACAACGAACCCGGTGTGTTTTGACTGCGCGTTAATTTTTAGCAAGAAAATAAATATGCTCTCCATTCCAGGCATTGCCGTCCAGACACTTCTCTATGAAAGTGCCAACTCTCTGGTTTACCGGGCCATCCGGAAAGCGGATAACCAGCGGATTATCCTCAAACTTCTCAAAGAAAGCTACCCCACACCTCAAGAATTGGTGCGCTACCGCACCGAATACCGAATCACCCAAGAGTTGAAAGAGGCGGGAGTCGTGCGAGTATATGACTTGCAAAAATACCAAAACAGCCTCGTGATGTTTGTGGAGGACTTTGGCGGTGAATCCTTGAAAATATGGATGCAGCAGCGCTCCTTTACTCTTGAAGAATTTTTGCTGCTCGCTATTGCTACAACTGAAACTTTAGGACAAATTCACAGTGCCAATATTATCCACAAGGATATTAACCCTTCTAATATAGTATTCAATCCAGCGACCGGACAGCTCAAAATTATCGACTTTGGCATTTCCACTCAGCTAACGCGAGAAATGCCAACCCTGAAAAATCCCAACGTTTTAGAAGGAACCTTCGCTTACATATCGCCGGAACAAACTGGTAGGATGAATCGCTCTATCGATTACCGCACTGACTTTTACTCCCTCGGTGTCACCTTCTACGAATTGCTGACAGGAAAACTGCCTTTTGAGACAGAAGACGCTTTAGAGCTAGTTCACTGCCACATTGCCAGACAACCAGTTCCCCCGCACGCAATCAAGCCAGAAATCCCCCTAATTGTCTCGCAAATTGTCAGCAAGCTGATGGCCAAAAATGCGGAAAATCGCTATCAAACTGCATTGGGGCTCAAGCAGGATTTAGAAATGTGTCTGGTTCAATTACAAGAAACCGATAGCATAGAAGAATTTGACTTGGGAACGCTGGATCTTACAGACCATTTCCTGATTCCCGAAAAGTTATACGGCAGAGAAACAGAAGTTTTTCATCTATTAGCGGCCTTTGAAAGAGTTCGTAATGCTAGTGCCGAAATGATGCTAGTTGCTGGCTTTTCTGGGATTGGTAAAACCGCAGTAGTGAATGAAGTGCATAAGCCGATCGCCCGACAGGGCGGCTATTTTATCAAAGGCAAATACGACCAATTCCAGCGCAATATCCCCTTCAGTGCATTTGTGCAAGCATTTCGGGAATTGATGGGACAATTATTATCAGAAAGTGACGCTCAGTTACACAGATGGAAAACCCTGATTCTCACCGCAGTAGGCGAGAGTGGGCAAGTCTTGATTGACGTAATTCCTGAATTAGAACACATCATTGGCGCTCAACGTCCTGCACTAGAATTGTCGGGGAGTGCAGCACAAAATCGCTTCAATCTGCTGATGCAGAAATTTGTGCAAGTATTTACCCAAGCAGAACATCCCTTAGTGATGTTTTTGGACGATTTGCAGTGGGCAGATTCGGCATCGCTGCAATTGCTACAAGTGTTAATGCAGGATAGGGGGCATCTGTTAGTATTGGGTGCTTATCGGGATAATGAGGTATCACCGGCTCATCCGTTTATGTTGACTGTGGATGAGATTGTGAAGTCTGGAGCCACGGTGAATACGATTACCCTGCAACCGTTGAGTTTAGCAGATCTCAATCAGTTGGTAGCAGATACGCTGATTTGCGATTTATCTTTAGCCGGGCCCCTGACAGAATTGGTTTATCAAAAAACCCAAGGTAATCCCTTTTTCTCGACTCAATTCCTCAAAGCCTTGTATGAAGAGGGTCAAATTATTTTTAACCCCCCTCAATCCCCTCTTAGTAAGGGGGGCAGTAAAGGGGGGTGGCAGTGCGATATTAATCAACTTAAATTTGCCGACGCCTCGGATGTGGTGGAGTTTATGGCGGCGCAATTGCAGAAGTTGCCTGCCAAAACTCAGGATGTTCTCAAACTTGCTGCGTGCATTGGGGCACAGTTTGATTTAGATACCTTGGCAATAGTCAACGAAGAATTACCAGAACCAACGGCATCAGCGCTGTGGAAAGCCTTGCAAGAAGAACTCATTTTAGTGATTTCAGAAGGCTATAACTTTATTCAAACAGATGCTCAATCCCCGAATCAGTCTGTTGCTAATCCAACTTATAAGTTCCTGCACGATCGCGTCCAGCAAGCGGCTTATTCATTGATTCCCGACAACCAAAAACAAGCCACTCATCTGAAAATAGGACAGTTACTGCTACAAAGTTCTTCCGAGATAGAAACAGAAGAAAAACTATTTGATATAGTGGGGCATTTAAATCAAGGAATTGAGTTAATCCATCAATTAAGTGAACGCTCAGCCTTAGCCCAACTCAACTTAGAAGCTGGACGTAAGGCTAGAAATTCTACCGCCTACGCTGCGGCAAATATCTATCTACAAACGGGAATTGAGCTACTGACACCTCAATGCTGGCAAACTCAATATGAATTGGCGCTAAATCTCTATGTTGCTGCTGCTGAAATTGCCTATTTGAATGGTGACTTTGATGGTATGGAACAGATGGCAGCACTGGTTTTGCAAGAAGCCCAAACAATTTTAGAGCGAGTTAAAATTTACGAAATTAAAATTGCGGCTCAGACAGCCCAGAGCAAGGTATTAGAAACGATCGCAGTAGCAAGAGACGCACTCTTACAATTGGGGATTGAACTCCCTGCCGAACCTGATGAAGCCAAGATTGGCAAAGCGCTACAAGCCCTTGCGGGCCAACTAAGTGGCAGAAAGATTGAGGAATTGGTTGACCTACCTGTGATGACAAATCCACCGACTCAGGCAGCTATGCAACTGTCTGGTATGTTGTTTCCACCCATTTTCCAGGGAATGCCCGGTTTGCTGCCGCTGCTTAGCTCCACGATGGTGAGTTTATCGCTCTCCTTTGGGAATGCGCCCGCATCGACGGTGGGTTATGCGATGCACGGGATGGTGTTCTGTGCCTTTTTACAAGAGGTGGAAACGGGCTATGGCTTTGGGAAATTGGCACTTTCATTGCTCGATCGGTTGAATGTGCCCGAATTCAAGTCCACAGTTCTACTTTTGTTTGGTGGCTGGATTCAGCATCGCCAAGAATCTCTTTTGGCAACGATACCGACGCTGAAAGAGGGCTATAGGTTTGGTATGGAAACAGGCGACTTTGTAGACGCTGGCTACAACATATATATTTGCTTTTATACTCATTTATTCGCTGGTGTAGAACTAGACACTTGGGAACCAGAAATAGCAAGTTACAGGGCTGTCATGGCGCAGTTGAAACAATATTCTGCTCGGGTTTATTTGGATATGATTCAGCAGACGGTGCAAAACTTGAGGGAAACCCATATTCGGCCGGATTTGTTAATAGGCTCTGCCTACGATGAAACGGTGATGATTCCCAAGCACTATCAGGATAATGAATTCACGGCGATCGCTTGTGCCTGCATCTACAAACTGCTGCTTGCTTACTGCTATGGCAATTACACGGCTGCCCTAGACCACATTACCAAAGTCAAACAGTATTTGATGGGAGTATCTGGATCAGCTTTTGTTCCAATTTTTCATTTTTATGCCGCCCTGACGCACCTGGCACTTTTTCCCGCACAGCCAGCAATTGAGCAAACTGAAATTATTGCCTTAGTGGAAACCCATCAAAGCACGCTGCAACACTGGGCGCAAAATGCTCCGATGAATTATCTGCATAAATGGTATTTAGTTGAAGCAGAACGGCAACGGGTGTTGGGCAATAAAGCCGAGGCGATTGAAATGTACGATCGTGCCATTTCTGGAGCCAAAGAAAACAAATATGTTAATGACGAAGCCCTGGCAAACGAAATCGCAGCCAAATTCTACTCGGAATGGGGCAAAACAAAAGTTGCTCAAGCCTACATCTTTGAGGCGTATTATTGTTATGTTGAATGGGGAGCTACTGCTAAGGTAACGGATTTAGAAACGCGATATCCCCACTTATTCGCGGTAACTCAACCGGGAAGGAACAACACTCAAACTACCGTAGCAATGACAACGACTGGTTCGGGCAACCACCTAGATATCAGCGCAGTTATGAAGGCTTCTCAGGCGATTTCTGGAGAAATTATGCTAGATAAGCTACTGTCTAGCTTGATGAAAATTTTGATTGAAAATGCAGGGGGGCAACGAGGCTATCTGATTTTGTTAAGCCAGGGAAAACTATTAATTGAAGCTGAAGGAACAATAAATTCCGCACAAGTGACCGTGTTGCATTCAATCCCCGTTGAAACCTGTCAAGAACTTTCCAAAGCGATTGTAAATTATGTGGCTCGCACTCAAGAAAGCGTCGTACTGGATGATGCTGCGCGATCGGGACAATTTACTAACGACCCCTACATCCAAAAGCATCAGCCCAAATCAATTTTATGTGTGCCGCTGATTAACCAATCTCAAATCATCAGTATTGTTTACTTAGAAAATAATCTGACAGCGGGAGCTTTTACGCCAGAAAGAGTGGAACTATTAAAAGTGTTATCTGGACAGGCGGCGATCTCGATTCAAAATTCTAAGCTTTATACAGAAGTACGCGAAAATGAAAGCAGGCTGGCTCAACTCAACAAAGCTTACGAGCGATTTGTTCCCCATCAATTCCTCCAGTTTTTAGAGAAATCAAGCATCATTGATGTGGAATTGGGCGACCAAGTGCAGTTAGAAATGTCGGTGTTGTTTTCCGACATTCGCGACTTTACCACGCTTTCGGAAACTATGACGCCGGAGGATAATTTCAAATTTATCAATTCTTATCTCAGTCGCATGGAACCCGTCATTAATGAAAATAAGGGGTTTATCGATAAATATATTGGCGATGCGATTATGGCGCTATTTAGCGGTGAGGCGGATAATGCGGTGAAAGCGGGAATTGCTATGCTGCACCGTCTCGTTGAATACAATAAATACTGCGCCAACGCTGGCTGTGCCCAGATTCAGATTGGGATTGGGATCAATACGGGTTCTTTGATGCTGGGAACGGTGGGCGGACCAAATCGCATGGATGGGACAGTAATTAGCGATGCGGTTAATTTAGCTTCTCGCGTGGAAAGTTTGACAAAAAATTATGGGGTGGCGCTGTTAATTACCCAGCCAACTTATGCGCGCCTGAAAAATCCATCTCTGTACACAATCCGCACTCTAGACACGGTAAAAGTCAAGGGAAAATCGGAAGCTGTGACGATTTATGAGGTGTTTGATGCAGATCCCCCAGAAATTAAACAAGCCAAGTTAGCTACGCTGGAATTGTTTGCAGAAGCTAGGGCACTTTACTCGGAAGGGAAGTTATTTGAAGCGGCGCGGCTGTTTTCCGAGTGTTGGCGTCAGAATCCGGGCGATCGCGTTGCTAAAATTTACTGGGAACGCTGTGAGTCTGCATTGGTGACTCGCACAAAAATCAAAGACAGGCTACACCATTTACATTAAGCGGTTGCTATACCTGAACATCACAGCAAAAGTGCGATCGACTGCTGAGACACCCTACAAACTAGGCGATCGAAATCGGGTAGGTATGTTGTTGCGCTAAAGCGCTAAAGCGCCACAACATACGAAGTCTAAAAAGTTACTGCCTGAACTATACTGCTGGCAGTGACTCCTTTCAAGACAGCTAAATATTCCCCTGTTACCTGATACTGAATTATAGTATCGCTCACAAAAGCGCCTGTTCCTTGATAAATATTTAACTGGCTAAAAGCCAAGGGGCTAATTAAATCAATTTTGTCTTGATTGAGGGTAAAATCAGTAATCACATCGGCGGCGGCTAAGGCTGTTCCACCAGTGCCGATCGCGAGGGCAAACACATCAAAACCCAATCCGCCTGTGAGAGTGTCGGCACCAATTTCTCCAAATAAGTAATCATTGCCCCCGTCGCCAAACACTATATCGTCGCCATCGCCGCTTTCAATGCGATCGTTTCCCTTACCGCCGTAAATCAAGTCAATACCGCCGTCACCCCGAATAAATTCAATCCCCTGACCACCAAAAATAATGTCATTGCCATCGCCGCCCCTGATGCCATCATCCCCTTTTTGTCCGTAAAGCAAGTCATCCCCTGCTTTGCCATGAAGATAGTCATTGCCGGGGCGTGCGTGGATAATGTCGTTTAATGCCGATCCTGTGACGCGATCGTCCTTATCTGTCAAACCGATTACTGATTTGTTCAACAAGGTTTTGACATCGCCTAAGTTATCGTTATCGCTGATATTGACTGTGAGAGGGGCGACGAGATTATTATACAATGTGTCAGTGCTGCTGGTGGCGTGGCTAATTGGGCTGAAACGATCGCCCTCAACAACCGCATCGTCAACCGCAGTCACCGTTACCGTTTGAGCGACATTCCAGTTTGCGGGAGTAAAAGTAAGAGCCCTTTGGCTGACAGTAACTTGAGTTTCAGGGGTAATGGCGACGGTGACATTAGCAGTTGGCTGAGTATTTAGTCGCACTTTGTATATATCGCTGCCCAAGCTTTCGAGTACGTCGGTACTGCCAAGTGGTTGAAGGAAAATGACAGCGGGAGTAGCTTGAGTTGGCGTTGGAGTTATTGTCGGAGTTGGCGTCGGAGTTGGCGTCGGTGTTGGCGTCGGAGTTATTGTCGGAGTCGGAGTTATTGTCGGAGTTGGAGTGGGAGTCGGAGTGGGAGTCGGAGTGGGAGTTGGCGTAGGAGTTGGTGTTAGAGTCTGTGTTGGAGTCGGAGTCGGTGTTGGCGTGGCAATGTTAACAGTAAAACTGCCTAAATTGCTACCTACAACTTGATTGCCAAAAGTATCTTTTACTTGCGATGCTTGCAAATTAACAGCATAACTGCCATTATCTGTATCATCCCAATTTCCCCCAGGCGGAGTTAGAGAATAAGTTGCCGTGCGAGCTGTGCCATTACTATTAGTATCGACGCTGACAAAGGTAGCGGGAATTGCACCACCTGACCAGTTTACTACCAGATCAGAATTATCTAAACTGCTAACATCAATTCCACTACTATCACTGAAAGTAACTGTCAATGTCTGACTGGTGCCGCCCGCTGTAGTAATGTTAGAAATTGTACCCAAGCTAGCAGTAGGTGCCGTAAAATCAGCGGTACGAACCAGTTGAGTGGCAGCGGTATTATTATTACTCGCTGTATCCGTAGCAAGAGCCGGAAGTACATCAACTGTGACGGGGCCATCAGCATTCGGTGTGACATCAAAGGTGTAGGTTTTGGCATCGACTGTGACAAAGTTACCGACAGTCGCATTGGTGACGGTAATATCAGTATTATCAAAGCCGATGACATCTTCGCTGAATGTTGCTGTGACGCTAAATGGTGCGTTGACGGTTGTTGCTGATGCGGATGTTAAGGCAACTGTTGGTGCGGTAAAATCAGCGGTACGAGTTAACCGAGTGGCCGCCGTATTGTTATTACCCCCAGTATCATTCGCTGTTGCCGCAAGTACATCAACGGTGACATTACCATCAGCATTCGGTGTGACATCAAAGGTGTAGGTTTTGGCATTAACTGGGACAAAGTTACCGACTGTCGCATTGGCGACAGTAATATCAGTATTATCAAAGCCGATGACATCTTCACTGAATGTTGCTGTGACGCTAAATGGTGCGTTTGTGGTTGTTGGGGATGGGGATGTTAAGGCAACTGTTGGCGCTGTAGCATCATTCGTGCGAGTCAGTTGCGTGGTGGCGGTATTATTATTGCCAGCAAGATCAGTGGCTGTAGCAGCAGGGACATCAACGGTGACAAGACCATCAGCATTCGGTGTAACGGTAAAATTATAAGTTGTGCCGCTACCCGTGAAATTGCTAATCGTACTGTTAGTAAGATTAACGTCGCTGGCAATAAATCCTGTGACGCTTTCGCTGAATGTTGCTGTGACTAAAAATGGTGCGTTTGTGGTTGTTGGGGATGCGGATGTTAAGGCAACATTTGGCGCCGTGATGTCGGCAGTGCGAGTCAGTTGCGTGGCGGCGGTATTGTTATTGCCAGCAAGATCAGTGGCTGTAGCAGCAGGGACATCAACGGTGACAGGGCCATCAGCATTAGGTGTAACGGTAAAATTATAAGTTGTGCCACTACCTGTGAAATTGCTAATCGTACTGTTAGTAAGATTAACATCGCTGGCTATAAATCCTGTGACGCTTTCGTTGAATGTTGCTGTGACTAAAAATGCTGCATTTGTGGTTGTTGGGGATGCGGATTTTAAGGCAACTGTTGGCGCTGTAGCATCATTCGTGCGAGTCAGTTGCGTGGCGGCGGTATTGTTATTGCCAGCAAGATCAGTGGCTGTAGCAGCAGGGATATCAACGGTGACAGGGCCATCAGCATTAGGTGTAACGGTAAAATTATAAGTTGTGCCGCTACCTGTGAAATTGCTAAGCGTACTGTTAGTAAGATTAACGTCGCTGGCTATAAATCCTGTGACGCTTTCGCTGAATGTTGCTGTGACTAAAAATGGTCCGTTTGTGGTTGTTGGGGATGCGGATTTTAAGGCAACTGTGGGTACAATGGTGTCAATAACTATGGCTTTACTACCGCCGAGGGAATTGGGTGTGGCGGTAGCGGGGAGGCCTAAGATGGCATCCCCAGTCAAATTATCTTTAATTGTGCCGCCGTTGAGGGTGAGGGCAGTTGTGGCCAGGTATTCTAAGTCACCCGAGGTGTCTGGGGCTTGCACTACATAGTTGAAGGTGAGGGCTGTAGTACCGCTACCGCTGGTATAGGTGGCCAAGCGGTCAGTTGTGCCTGTTTCTAGTAGCAGTTGGGGCGTGCCACCTGTGGTATCTACGTTGACAGCGGCATCGAAGGTGACGGTGATATTGATAGTAGAACCGACACCGTAGCTGCCGTCAGGGTTGGTGGCGGTGACAGCAGTAACTTTCGGGGTAGTGTTGAGCAGGATGGAGACGCTGTTGCTGAAGCCGTTCGCCACAGCTAAGTCAGGTTTCCCGTCGCCGTTGAAGTCGTCGATGATGGTGGAGCGGGGGCCATCGCCCGTTGTGAAGTCAACTTTGGTGGCGAAAGTAGGGGTGGTGGCTCCGGGGGCGGTGGTGTTGAGCAGGATGGAGGCGGTGTCGCTGCCCGCGTTCGCCACAGCTAAGTCAGGTTTTCCGTCGTCGTTGACGTCGTCGATGCTGGGGGAGTAGGGGCCATCGCCAGTACCGAAGGTGACTCCTGTGGCGAAAGTGGGGGCGGTGGCTCCGGTGGCCGTGGTGTTGAGCAAGATGGAGGCGGTGTCGGTGAAGATGTTCGCCACAGCTAAATCAGGTTTCCCGTCGCCGTTGAGGTCGCCGCTGCTGACAGCCAAGGGCTTAGTGCCACTAGGGAAGTCAACTTTGGAGGCAAAGGCGGGGGTCGTAGCTCCTGCGTCGGTAGTGTTCAGCAGGATGGAGACGGTGTCGTTGTTTCTGTTTGCTGCAGCTAAGTCAAATTTGCTGTCGCCGTTGAAGTCGCCGACGCTGACGGAATAGGGGATTGCGCCAGTACGGAAGTCAACTCGGGGGGCGAAGGTGGGGGTGGTAGCATTTGCGGTGGTAGTGTTCAAAAGGATAGAGACGGTGCTGCTGCTAGTGTTGGCGACAGCTAAATCTGGTAAATTGTCCCCGTTGAAGTCTTTGCTCTCGACGGATAAGGGCTGAGCGCTTGTACTGAAGTTAACATTACTGGCGAAGGTGGGGGCGGTGGCCCCTGCGGTGGTAGTGTTCAAAAGGATAGAGACGGTGTTGCTATTGGAGTTCGTCACAGCTAAGTCAGGTTGACCGTCGCCGTTGAAGTCATCGATGCTGAGATCCCAGGGTTTAACGCCACCACTAGAGAAGTCAACTTTGGAAGCGAAGGTGGGTGTGGTGGCTCCTGTGGGGGTGGTGTTGAGCAGGATGGAGACGCTGTTGTCGCTGTAGTTCACCGTTGCTAAGTCAAGTTTTCCGTCGCCGTTAAAGTTGCCGGTGCTGACGAAGAGGGGGTAACGGCCAGTTGATAAGTCAACTTTGGGGGCGAAGCCTAGTAAACCGCTGTAGGTTTTGAGGGTGGTTTCTGTGACGGCAAGTTTGGGTCTGTGAGGGGATGGGGGGATGAGTTGGGGGATGTCCCAGGTGCCTCCTCGTTCGCTGTTGCCTGTGGTATTAGTGTTGGCGGCGATGTTGGCGCCTGTGAGTTGGTGCAGTTGAGTGAGGAATGCGTAACCTGCGTGCCCGGCTGCTACGTTACACCCGTAGAGGAGAATATCGGCACGGGGAATTAATGCTTTGCGCCACTGTTTGAGTCCAGGGCCGAAGCTTTTTATGTTGCTGCTGTTGAGTGTATTTGTACCGAGATGTACGGAACCTGGAGAGCCGTGAGAGATAATGTGGATTGCTTCGATATTTTGTTCAATTGCTAACCTTTCGGTGATTTGCTCAATGCCATCGAGCGTTTCATCTAGGATAATTACTTCAGCATTTGGGGAAACGCCGTTAATTAAACTCTGGTAATCTTCAACATTTGAGTCGATAAAAATTAGTTGTGAAGCATTTTTTTGTGGTGTCATTTGTAGCCTCTTACTTTTTCAAGCGGTAAGCCGAATAAAAAATATTTATTGCTCATTAAAAACCTCTCTAATGGGGCTTCTGGTGTGACTCTACTCCTGAGTTGGCTATTGAGCGCGCACCGCCCTCTGCCAGTTCGTAAGTTCTGTCTTTCCTGGCAGTCATTTTTGTAGTCCAGTTTTCTTGATTATCGCCCGCTCTCCTTAGCAGAAAACTCCAATTACTATTTTCTTGCTCCCAGCTTCATTTCATACCATTTGTAACATTTTTATCTGACCGAAGCTAACCCAAATTCAATCATTTCCAACACTTAGGCACTCACGCCCGTTGGGTTGGGTGGCACAATTTGCCTCTGCAGCTTTTATGGGTAGATTGTTGGTGGGATGCAAAATATATCGGCATCCCCGAAAGCTACACCACGAAATTTACTAGCTCAACTATACTGCTGGCAGTAACTCCTTTCAATATAGCTAAATATTCCCCTGTTACCTGATACTGAATTATCGTATCGCTCACCAAAGCGCCTGTTCCTTGATAAATATTTAACTGGTTAAAAGCCAGGGGGCTAATTAAATCAATTTTGTCTTGATTGAGGGTAAAATCAGTAATCACATCGGCTGTAGCTAAGGCTGTTCCACCAGTATCGAGCGCGATCGCAAACACATCAAAACCCAATCCGCCTGTGAGAGTGTCGGCACCCATTTCTCCAAATAAGTAGTCATTGCCCCCATCACCAAACAATAGATCGTCACCATCGCCGCTTTCAATGCGATCGTTTTCCTTACCTGCGTAAATCAAGTCAATACCGCGATCGCCACTAATAAATTCACTCCCTTGGCCGCCAAAAATAATGTCATTGCCATCACCGCCCCTGATGCCGTCATCCCCTTTTTGTCCGTAAAGCAAGTCATCCCCTGCTTTGCCATGAAGATAGTCATTGCCGGGGCGTGCGTGGATAATGTCGTTTAATGCCGATCCTGTGACGCGATCGTCCCGATCTGTCAAACCGATTACTGACTTGTTCAACAAGGTTTTGACATCGCCTAAGTTATCGTTATCGCTGATATTGACTGTGAGAGGGGCGACGAGATTATTATACAATGTGTCAGGGCTGGTAGTGGCGTGGCTAATTGTGCTGACCAGATCGCCCTCAACAACCGCATCGTCAACCGCAGTCACCGTGACCGTTTGGGCGACATTCCAATTGGCCCAAGTAAAAGTAAGGGCCCTTTGGCTGACAGTAACTTGAGTTTCAGGGGTAATGGCGACGGTGACATTAGCAGTTGGTTGAGTATTTAGTCGCACTTTGTATATATCGCTGCCCAAGCTTTCGAGTACGTCGGTACTGCCAAGTGGTTCAAGGAAAATGACAGCGGGAGTAGCTTGAGTTGGCGTTGGAGTCGGAGTTGTTGGGGGAGTCGGAGTCGGAGTTATTGTCGGTGTTGGCGTCGGAGTCGGAGTTATTGTCGGAGTTGGAGTTGGCGTTGGAGTCGGAGTTATTGTCGGTGTTGGCGTCGGAGTTATTGTCGGAGTTGGAGTTGGCGTTGGAGTCGGAGTTGGAGTTGGCGTTGGAGTCGGAGTTGGAGTCGGAGTTGGAGTCGGAGTTGGCGTTGGAGTCGGAGTTGGAGTCGGAGTTGGCGTGGGAGTCGGTGTTGGCGTGGGAGGCGGTGTTGGCGTGGCAATGTTAACGGTAAAACTGCCTAAATTGCTACCTACAACTGGATTGCCAAAAGTATCTTTTACTTGCGATGCTTGCAAATTAACAGCGTAACTGCCATTATCTGTATCATCCCAACTTCCCCCAGGCGGAATCAGCGAATAAGTAGCCGTGCGAGGTGTACCGTTACTATTAGTATCGACGCTGACAAATGTAGCGGGAATTGCACCACCTGACCAGTTTACTACCAGATCAGAATTATCTAAACTGCTAACATCAACTCCACTGCTATCAGTGAAAGTAACTGTCAATGTCTGACTGGTGCCGCCCGCTGTAGTAATGTTAGAAATTGTACCCAAGCTAGCAGTAGGTGCCGTAAAATCAGCAGTACGAACCAGTTGAGTGGCAGCGGTATTGTTATTACTGGCAGTATCCTTAGCTTTAGCCTCGGGTACATCAACTGTGACGGGGCCATCAGCATTCGGTGTGACTGTAAAATTATAAGTCGTGCCGCTACCTGTAAAACCGCTAACCGTACCGTTAGTAACATTAATGCCACTATTACTAAATCCTGTCACAGTTTCACTAAATGTTGCTGTGACTAAAAATGGTGCATTTATTGTTGTCGGTGATGCGGATGTTAAGGTAACTGTTGGCGGTGTTAAATCAGCATTACGAACCAGTTGAGTTGCTGCGGTATTATTATTACTGGCAGTATCCGTAGCTGTTGCCTCCGGTACATCAACTGTGACGGGGCCATCAGCATTCGGTGTGACTGTAAAATTATAAGTCGTGCCGCTACCTGTAAAGCCGCTAACCGTACCGTTAGTAACATTAATGTCACTCGCACTAAATCCTGTCACATTTTCACTAAAAGTTGCTGTGACTAAAAATGGTGCATTGATTGTTGTGGGTAATGCGGAGTTTAAGGCAACTGTTGGGGGTGTTAAATCAGCGGTACGAACCAGTTGAGTGGCAGCGGTATTGTTATTATTGGCAGTATCCGTAGCTTTAGCCGCAAGTACATCAACTGTGACGGGGCCATCAACATTCGGTGTGACATCAAAGGTGTAGGTTTTGGCATCAACTGTGACAAAGTTACTGACATTCGCATTGGCGACAGTTATATCAGTATTATCAAACCCGGTGACATTTTCATTAAAGGTAGCAGTGACGCTAAATAAACCATTTACTGTTGTTGCTAATGCTGATGCGGATGTTAAGGCAACTGTGGGTGCAGTCGTATCAATAACTATGGCTTTGCTACCGCCGAGAGAGTTGAGTGAGGCGGTAGTGGGGAGGGTTAAGAAAGCGTCAAAGGCTGTACCCACAGTTTCTTTAATTGTGCCGCCGTTGAGGGTGAGGGCGTTGGTGGCGAGGTATTCTAAGTCACCGGAGGTGTCTGGGGCTTGGACTACATAGTTGAAGGTGAGTACAGTACCGCCGCTACCGCTGACATAAGTGGCAAAACGGTCAGTTGTACCTGTTTCGAGTTGCAGTTGCGGTATGCCACCTGTGGTATCTACGTTGACAGCAGCATCGAAGGTGACGGTGATATTGATAGTGGAACCGATACCGTAGCTGCCGTCAGCGGTGGTAGCGGTGACAGCAGTAACTTTGGGGGTGGTGTGGAGCAGGATGCCGGCGTTGTTGTCGCCCGGGTTCCCCACAGCTAAGTCAGGTTTTCCGTCGCTGTTGATGTCGCCGATGCTGACGGAGCGGGGGTAACGGCCAGTTGGGAAGCGAACTTGGGGGGCGAAATCAGGGGTGGTCGCTCCGGTGGCAGTATTGTTGAGCAGGATGGAGACGTTGTTGCTGAAGTCGTTCGCCACAGCTAAGTCAGGTTTTCCGTCGCCGTTGATGTCGCCGATGCTGAGGAATCTGGGGCCAGCGCCAGTTGGGAAGGGAACTTGGGGGGCAAAAGTGGGGGTGGGGGTTCCGGTGGCAGTAGTGTTGCGTAGGATGGAGACGTTGGCGCTGTCCGTGTTCGCCACAGCTAAGTCAGGTTTGCCGTCGTTGTTGATGTCGCCGATGGTGACGCCGAAGGCGCCAGCGCCAGTTGCGAAGGTAACTTGGGTGGCGAAAGTGGGCGTGGTGGCTCCGGTGGCAGTAGTGTTGCGTAGGATGGAGACGTTGGCGCTGCCGTAGTTCGTCACAGCTAAGTCAGGTTTTCCATCGCTGTCGAGGTCGCCGATGCTGACGCCGAAGGGGCGATCGCCAGTTGGGAAGGGAACTTGGGGGGCGAAAGTGGGGGTGGCGGCTCCGGTGGCAGTAGTGTTGAGCAGGATGGAGACGTTGGCGCTGGAGTCGTTCGCCACAGCTAAGTCAGGTTTCCCGTCGCCGTTGATATCGCCGATGCTGACGGAGGTGGACTTAGTGCCAGTTGGGAAGGGAATTTGGGTGGCGAAAGTGGGGGTCGTGGCTCCTTTGGTAGTGGTGTTGAGCAGGATGGAGACGTTGTTGCTGGTGTAGTTCGCCGTTGCTAAGTCAGGTTGACCGTCGCCGTTGAAGTCGCCGATGCTGACGCCGAAGGGGCCAGCGCCAGTGGCGAAGGGAACTTGGGGGGCAAAAGTGGGGGTGGTAACTCCGGTGGCAGTATTGTTGAGCAGGATGGAGGCGGTGTTGCTGCTGGTGTTCGCCGTTGCTAAGTCCGGTTTCCCGTCGCCGTTGAAGTCGCCAATGCTGACGGACAAAGGGTTACTGCCAGTAGGGAAGGTGACTTGCGGGGCGAAGCCTAGTAAACCGCTGTAGGTTTTGAGGGTGGTTTCTGTGAGAATTAGTTTTGGCTTTTGAGGGGATGGGGGGATGAGTTGGGGGATGTCCCAGGTGCCTCCTCGTTTGCTGTTGCCTGTAGGGTGGGGGTTGGCGGCGATGTTGGCGCCTGTGAGTTGGTTGAGTTGAGTGAGGAATTGGTGGCCTGTGTCTCCGGCTGCTAGGTTACACCCGTAGAGGAGAATATCGGCACCAGGAATTAGTGCTTTGCGCCACTGTTTGAGTTGAGGGGCGAAGCTTTCTATGTTGCTGCTGTTGAGTGTATTTGCACCGAGTTGTACTGCACCTGGACTGCCGTGAGAGATGATATGGATTGCTTCTATATTTTGTTCAATTGTTAGCCTTTCGGTGATTTGCTCAATCCCATCGAGCGTTTCATGTAGGATAATTACTTCCGCATTTGGGGAAACGCCGCTAATTAAACTCTGATAATCTTCAACATTTGAGTCAATAAAAACTAGAATTGAAGCCAACTTTTGGTGTATCATTTGCATCCTATTCAATTTTAAATTTTTAGAGTGTCCATTCAAATAGCATTTATATAATTACTAGCAATCAGATGCTAATGATTCCATTAGTCCTTGCGATTGCTTCGCTTGGTTCGCAATAATATTGTTAGTATTTCTGCACTTACTGTTAGGTTATTACGAATAACAAATTAAGTCTCAGCCGCGATTAAATAAGCAATTGGAAGCACCTTTATACCTTACCAAGGACTGCCAATTATTGACTTATAAAATGTATTAAAACCATAATTTATTACTTTAGAAATATAGTTTTCTGCGTAATTATGCTGTGTAACACCCCAGGCTGCGTAATGTGGGCTGAAAATTATAGCAAAAGTACGATCAACTGCTGAGACACCCTACAAACTAGGCGATCGAAATCGGGTAGGTATGTTGTTGCGCTAAAGCGCCTTATCGCAACAAAAAAAGAAGTATAAAAATTTA
>NZ_JAUBRN010000129.1:0-5240 GCF_036701875.1 Microcoleus sp. MON1_C5
CGTTTTTTCAGAGGGGTCTAAGGGCTATGTCCTTTATTTTATCAATGTTTTGACGGGGTTGTCACCCCGTCAACTCTGGACTTCCTTGCCCTAGCAGCGTCAAACAAGTCAGTGCCAAGACAATTATGCCGTCATTTCTTTGCTGCTGGGCTTCTGATATGTCTCGTGTCATAAAAACTGACTGAGAAAATTTGATTGGCTCGATCCCAATTTTTTAGGTTGGGAATGTCAAAAATTATAACGCGACTCATCCCACATGGCTTAGCCGCTTTAGTAAAACTTTTAAAATACATAAAAGCTCCGCATCATTTCTCACAAGCCCCCGGATTTATCCCTTTGCAGGCTGATTGACGCGAGTAATACCCAATCCGGGATTTCTACCCCCTTGATTCTTTAGTCCCCTTGGAGTGGAGTTCGTTTGTATAGTAGTGGTTTCAACCGCCGAGTCCAATTGGCGATTTTTAACGCGGATTTCGTATGATTCTCAAATCTAGAATCTCAAATCGGCTGATTAGGGACTATGCCCATGTAGCCGGATTATATATTATTTTCCGCCAGAGATAAACGGAGCCATCGCTAATCTAACTCGACGGGCGATCGAGTTTGTTAGCTGTTGTAATAAAAAAGCATTAACTATACCAATTTGAATAATTAATACATAAAGTAAAATAGCACGGGTAGCAGTCAAAAGTGAAGGTTCACCTCTAACAACCACAGTAAAATATTTCGGTATAACAATTAACCCTATAAATTGCGTTAAATATAGTTCATAGGAAATATTAGAAATCCATGTTAAACATCTCGTTGTCAAGTCAGACAAATTTATTAAACTTCTACAAACATTAAAAACAATTACAAATATGCCAAATCCAATGAAAGCATCATAAAAAGACAGTCCGACAGGTAAAATTACGCCGAGAAATTTTATTTCATTTGAAAACGTGAAGGAACCCATAATACCCAAGATTTCAAAAATTATTGCTAGGGCTATTGTGACTGGCTTAGTTAGGTAATTAATTAATAAAGTAGGATTACTTGCATAAACTTTTGCCATTGCCATTCCTAAACAAAACTCAAATAACCTTGAAATTGCTAAATAGCCCGGATAAATCATGTCGCCCAATATTGGTTTAAACAGGTTAAATCCTAACAGTAGAACTAAAAAGGTATAGGTAACTTTTAGGAAAAAAGCATTTAAAATAAAATGTTTAATAGAAAATTTTTGTAAAAACTTAAATATCAAAAAGAAACACACATAAAATTGAATTAGTGGAAACATAAACCAAGAAAATGGTATTGCTTTATCGAGAATTATCCAACTTCTCCAAAATGACCACCAATCAAAATAGCCATAAAATAAATCCGCTCTTAACCGAGGAATTATCAAAGATACAGCTAAAAGTATCCAGTAGGTAGGGTAGAGCCGGATAATTTTTTTTCTCATAAAATTAATCCAGCTTTCATCAGGTTTTAAAATTCTTGAATAAGCCAGTCCAAAACCACTGAGAATGAAAAAAATATGAACTCCCTGATATCCAAGCAAGAAAAATATATTCACTAAATCAAAAACTATATTGCCTACACTATTAAAGGGTAGGGGAAAAAACTTAGCAATCGTGGAGGCTGGGCCTACTACTTTTGCATACTCGAAAAAGTTGCTGTATCCAAAAAATGGAGGCAAGAAATTGAAGTACCAAAAATGAACCCCCACTACCCAGCAGGCAGCAAAGCCTCTCATCATATCTAATTCTTGAAATCGATTATACTTCATAAATATAAATATCCGTTTAACTCAAACTTATAGCAACAGTCAAAATATTTACAATGTCAAGCTTAGGACGTACTGGCTCGCTCTTAGGATGCCACAAAAATTCTACTCTATGTTATAAGCGCCAGCCATGTCAAGGTGGTGAAGAAGACCCTCAAATCCTTGAAATATTGAAGGCTGCGATCGTTAAATCTGATACTTTTAACAGGTGATTAAGAATAAACTAGGTTTATTGCCGATCGCCAGCCGGTAGGATGAGGTAAAGCCGGTCGATCGCACCAATACGCTATGAGGGCAGTGTACACCCACAAACTAAGAGATTTCAAGCGTTTGGGGGAGTTATACACCAGGCTCGGCAGTGACGCCAGACAGGGCGGGTCATCAGCGTCAAGCCGATCGCATTTGCCGCATAACCCCAGCGTGAACCATCACTAAATTGCGCGCTGCGCTTATGCGGCGATGTTTTTTTGAGCACGGATTATATCTAGTGTCAGAGAATTCCAGGGGACGATCGTCTTTTGTTCGCTGGTAACAAGAAAACATGGACGCCCAAGCTGCTGATAAAGCGAGTTTGGGCTTTATCGGGGCTGAAAATTTGTTTAAATCCCGTTAGGAAAAAATGCTTTTATTAATTAATTAGACGATCGCCATTTAATAAAAACAATAAACCCTCAGCAATTGCCGAAGGTTTATTTCCCAAATCCTACAAATTTTCCAACAATAAATATCGGAGATGATATTTGAGACTAACCCAGGTTATGTTTAGGGAAATTCTATACTTGTTTATAGCCACAAAACAGGCGCATCAAAAATGCAATAATTAGACCAAAAGCCCCACTCGTGAAGCAACCTAAAACATCGATGGATTTCTCTAGAGTAAGTTTTAAAGGAGTATAACAATGTTAGATATTGATGAAATGAGTTCAAAAGAAATACAAGAACTTTTGCAGCAAGTAAGACAGGGACACTTCGGCTGTGTATTTGAAGGGCATCCCTACGTTTTGCCAATGCACTATTCTCTCCAAGATTCGGACATATACATTTTCACAACAGTCGGGATGAAAACGAAGTATATAGACACCAATCCAGAAGTCTGCTTGCAAGTAGAAGAAGTCCGGGATGTCGAACACTGGCGCAGCGTTGTGGTGAACGGGCGAGCAGAACGCCTCACGGAACAGCCAGACATCGATCGCACGATGCAATTGGTCAAAGAACACAACCCCACACTTTCACCCGCCATCAATCGTACCTGGATTGACTCGCTGGGACGGGCGGAGGTAATTGCAATCTACCGAATTCACGCTAGCGAAATGAGCGGGCGTACTACGGATGGCATCAGCAGTCAGTGAAGGTCTCTGCTGACCTGGGAATAATAATTTTCTGACTGGATCGCGATCGTCCTACTCGTAGTCTCAGTAGCCTTCGGCTCTAACTGGATATGATATTAAATGAACTTACTTCCCAAAAAATCTCTCATGTACCGATTCACTAACTGCGGCTGTTCCTGCTGCACCCAGTGGCTGCAATTAGGAATGTACTGAATCTGAAAATCCCGCACGTAATCTGCGGTTCCATAGGTTAACTCTTTGCCGAAGGCCGCATCATTTTCTCCCCAAATCATCAGCGTCGGAACTTGCAGCACGCTCCAATTCTGGCGCTCAAGAAATCCGCCAGCTATATTGCGGTAATAATTGATAGTAGCAGTCAGAGCGCCCCGTTTGGCAGCCGCATCTTTGTAGGCTTCGATATCTGAGGGGGTAAAGCTGCTTTTGTCCACTGCCATACCTTCCAAAGCAGCAGAAATTGCCTGATAGTCGCCCAACTGAATTAACAACTCCGGCAAAACTGGCAACTGAAACAAAAAGATGTACCAAATTCTCAGCAATTGTTGAGGAGTGCGTAGCCCTTCAGCAAACTTGGCCGGATGTGGTACATTCATCACAATTAATTTATCCACAATTTGGGGATAAGCATAAGCAAAATTCCAGGCGATCGCACCTCCCCAGTCGTGACCAACTAAGACGCAACTTTCGTATCCCAAACCCTGAATAATGCCTTTGACATCTTGCACAAACTCTGCCATCACGTAAGCAGATTGATCGTGAGGTTTGTCGCTGTCGTTGTAACCCCTGAGATCTACAGCCACTACTTTATAATCTGAGGCAAATTCTGGGATTTGATGTCGCCAAGAATACCAAAATTCAGGAAATCCGTGCAGCATCAGCATCAGCGGCCCAGAACCTTGAGTGACATAGTGCAGTTTGATGCCGTTCGTAGGGATAAATTCGTGTTTCCAAGCAGCTTCTAGCACAGACATATTTAATGCTTTCTTTAGCTTTAGAAAAATCCTAGCAGTTACTCTGTTTGAGAGGAACCAACTTTAGGCAGATCTAGCAATTCTCCCAGCACTTGTAAACTCTTCCCTTTCTGTTCCTGTGTGGAACAGGCGTCCCGTCGGTGGTTCTTCGCAAAAGGGCTGCGTAAAAAAAAGCCGTAGCACGGGCGAGGGCTAGACGCCATCGCCCCTTTCCCGAAAAGATTGCTATCTCAGGCAAAATAATAGTATAATATTGCTGGCATATCAACAACTGTCAAGCCCAAAATTACTCATTTTTGAGCCCGCGAAAATCCCGAAGCGCAACATTTTGAGGTGTTGGGATGGTGCCAGTTCAATAATTAAGATCGGGCGAGTGTACTAGGAATTAAAGGAGTTAATACTATGTCGGGCGATCGGCTGCAAAACATTGTTAACCGCTTGACAGATCGTCTAAAGCGCGACGTATTAGTTGAAAAATCCCTCTACGACATTCGAGAAATTTTGCAGAGCGATCGCGCGGTGCTTTATCATTTTTACAAGCAGTGGCAAGGTCGAGTGACTTACGAGATGTTGAGTGCGATCGAACTCTCAATCTTGGGTTCAACGGGGCCAGATGAGTGTTTTAACGGCGACCACGCTGCTTTGTACGAAGCCGGCAGAGTTAGAGCAATTACAGATATTGAAGTAGAACCAATTCACCAATGCCACCGAGATTTTCTGCGTAGCCTGAAAGTTCGCGCCAATTTAGTTGTGCCTATTTTAACAAACAAAGGACTGTGGGGGCTGTTAATTGCTCATCAGTGCAGCGGGCCCCGCACTTGGTCGCGCTCGGACATTGAATTCATGCAAAGAGAAGCCCAAAATATGGCACTTTCTCCCACAATTCAAGATAGTTAATATCGCATCTACTATTAGTACATAATATACCAGGGTTTCACCCTCGAATAATGTAACCGACCGCCCCCTTGGAGTAGTATGAATCTCAGTGTTCAACCGTTTTCGAGTTCGGGTGCATTCTCTCGGCGATCGAAAATGACCAACCAAGCGGAATCTTGTCCCAATCTAGCGAGATATCCATCTAATACCAATTTAATATGAAGCTGCATAGAATAAAGCTTCCAGAATGAAAGTGTAAGAAGATAGTGAACTCATTTC
>NZ_JAUBRN010000031.1:0-81706 GCF_036701875.1 Microcoleus sp. MON1_C5
GTTTTTGAGTAACAGCTTGCCGGATATTCAAAGGCAGCTACTTTTGGCTGCAATCATTTTTTAGTCTAAACTACAGTCATAAGCTGCTGGCAGATAAATTGCTGCCCCAGAGGGAGATGGAGAGACTAGGAGATGCCGAGGGTGGGGAGTGGGAGAATTTGCACCTGTTGCTGCTTTTTGATTACCTGTTGCTTCTGCCTCGGGCATAGGTGCCTTGCTTTGCCGAACCCTTGCACAAATTAAAATAATATCTGTATATTGCCGACTAGCATCAAATCGCTGGCAGTGGTAAGAATTAAACCAAACGAAAGTAATTAAGGATGCCATGTCACTTTCAACTGCACAACCCGCTCTCCTAGTCCTGGCTGACGGTACTGCTTACCGCGGCTGGTCGTTTGGCGCTGACGCCACCGTCGTTGGCGAGGTAGTATTTAATACGGGAATGACGGGCTACCAAGAAGTATTGACCGATCCCAGCTATTGCGGTCAAATTGTAACTTTTACTTATCCAGAATTGGGCAATACCGGGGTAAATCTCGAAGACGAAGAATCCTCGCGCCCGCAAATTCGAGGTGCGATCGCCCGCAACGTATGCAGCCGCCCCAGCAACTGGCGCTGCTCGCAATCTCTGCAAGACTACCTGAAACAGTACGATATCCCCGGCATTTACGGGATCGACACCCGCGCCCTCACTCGCAAAATTCGCACGGTGGGAGCGATCAACGGTGGCATTTCTACCACGATTCTCGACCAGGCAGAGCTTTTGGAGCTAGTACAGGACGCCCCCAGCATGGACGGGCTGAATCTAGTCCAGGAAGTCACCACTCGCGAGGTTTACGAGTGGTCTGAAGGCACGGACTCGATTTGGGAGTTCAGTCCTACAGTCAAACCTGCTAGCGGCGAAATGTGGACGGTGGTAGCGCTAGACTTTGGGATCAAGCGCAACATCCTGCGGCGTCTGGCGAGTTACGGGTGTCGGGTCATCGTTGTCCCGGCTGACACGTCGCCGGAGGAAATCCTCAAATACAACCCGGACGGCATTTTTCTGTCCAACGGCCCTGGAGATCCGGCGGCGGTAACGGAAGGGATCGCGACTGCGAAAGCTTTGTTAAAGTCGGACAAACCCGTATTCGGCATCTGCATGGGACACCAAATTTTGGGACTTTCCTTGGGTGCAGAAACTTTTAAACTTAAGTTCGGCCACCGGGGATTGAATCATCCAGCGGGTTTAACTCAGCAAGTAGAAATTACTAGCCAAAATCACGGTTTTGCCATTAACCCCGATTCCCTAGTCCCCGAAGTAGAAATTACTCATCTCAATTTGAACGATCGCACCGTAGCCGGATTGAAGCATAAAACTCTGCCACTGTTCTCAGTGCAGTACCACCCAGAAGCCAGTCCGGGCCCGCACGACGCCGATTATTTATTCGATCGATTCGTGCAGTCAATGCGAGACAATCAGAAAGTAGCCAGCAGTAAGTAGTCAGCAGTCAGCAGTCAGCAGTCAACCGCTAATGACTGCTGCCTCAAAAAAACTAAAAACCACTGACCAAAAAAAAGTGTAGACAAAAGACCAAAAAACTCCTATAATGAAGCCTCGACTTTAAGCCATATCTAGCTAGGAGGGTGTCATTCCTGAGTCATTGACCCTGACCGTTAGCCTCAGAGGCACTCGCGAAGTCAGGAATAACTGTCAGTTATTTCGCCTGACGGGCCTGCTGGACGCTTTTTCTGAGGCAACTTTTCGGAAGGTAATAAGCAAATGTATTGACGAGGGCCCAAAACACGTAATTTTGGACTTGTCTCAGATAGACTTTGTGGATAGTTCAGGCTTGGGCGCACTTGTGCAACTTGTCAAAAAAGCCCAAACCTTGGAGGGGACATTGCAAATTGTCTCAAATCCCCGCGTAACTCAGACTGTTAAACTGGTTCGCTTAGAGAAATTTTTGTCTTTGCAGCCTTCGGTTGATGAGGCGGTAAAAAACGTCAAGGATGCTTGACGCCAAAGTGGATTAAATTAGCTATCCGGTTCTCAACGCTGGATAGCAAATTTTTATTTTTTTGCGGGTAAGACAATACGGATTTAGCCAGAAGCTGTGACACGCGCCAGCCGCTATTTCCCCGATGCTTAGAGTTTCGGTGGATGGGCAGTAAAATATGTGTGGCAAACACGCGGAAAAATGGTATAAAAATTAGAGCATCCCGATTTGGTAAAAAGCCTTTTTTAGGAGTGCGATTAGGAGTGCGATCGTCTTTGCGCCAAGCTTTGTCTATATATCTCGCTTCGTGATCTGACAACGAACACTCCTGTGAAAGCTATAATTGCTGAAGTAACGAAAGACGAAATAAGTAAGTGACTAGAAAAACCAAGCTGTGCGGAAGTTTTATTTAAAAAAGTATGTCGCCGATCGCAGATGACGGGCTCAAACTGAGTCTGACGGATATCAGTTTAAATCGAGTGCATCCTGCGAGGGCTACACCAGCAGAAATAGAAAGGATTTCGCCCGCAGCCTGGGCATATTTGGGAGATGCAGTGTACGAACTCTACGTTCGCAGTTCGTACTTAGTCCCACCCAAAAAATTGCAAGCTTATCACGAATTGGTGGTGGGGCAAGTACGAGCCGAAACTCAAGCGCGTCACTTGCGATCGCTCTCTCCTTACTTGAACAGTACAGAATTAGCAATTGTCAAGCGCGGCCGCAATGCTGCAGCGGGTCGTTCTAAACGAGCAGATCCAGAGATATACCAACAAGCCAGCAGCTTAGAAACCTTGGTCGGATATTTGTATCTCACCGATCCCGAAAGATTGACCGAACTTCTGGGACTTTTAGATCTTGAGACTTAAAGGATTAAGCAGTTAAGAGTTGGGAATGGGGAAGGATTAATTAACCATCCTTGCACGGCTAACATACAACCGCAAAAATCTCGATCGGCAAAACAGGATTTATCAGTTATTAACTAGCAATTTGAACACAGCAAAATCCTTGCTCCCTCCCTAGAATATCTAAAATCTCAAAGCCCCAAGATTGCTCCCTCAATCAAGAATCTCAAGTCTACAATCTACAATCCATTAGCCTTTAGCTAAAACGTTTTGACCACAAGAAACCAATGAGAAAATTTACCAGACCAAACTCCTCGCGATCGAATTCCGACAGCAAGCCATTCAAAAGCGAAGGCCGCCGTCAGGACTCAGAACCATCCTCTGCCCGCTTTGAACGCAAGCCCCGTCCCGAAACTCGCGGAGTAGACGCGCCTCAAAAGCGATCGACCTTCGCTCCGCAATCGCGAGAAATGCCCGTGAGAGCAATTTTCAAACGGAGAGCCGATTCCGACAGCCAACCATCCCTTCGCAGAAATAATACTTTCCAAGACAGAGACAGCAGCCCGCAGGAATCCCGGGGCAATTATTACCAAGACAGAGACAGCAGCCCGCAGCCGGCCCGCAACAATTTCCGAGACAGAGACAGAGACAGCAGCCCGCAGCCGGCCCGCAACAATTTCCGAGACAGAGACAGAGACAGCAGCCCGCAGCCGGCCCGCAACAATTTCCGAGACAGAGACAGAGACAGCAGACCGCAGGAATCCAGGGGCAATTATTACAAAGACAGAGACAAAGACAATAGCCCGCAGGAATTCCGGGGCAACCATTTCAGAGACAGAGACAAGGACAGAGACACTCGCCCTGTTGACAGTGCCTCAAATACAGTCGTGCAACCAGACGCAGACACAGACGACATGATTTACGGCCGCCATGCGGTGCAAGCAGCTTTAGAAACAAACCAAGTGCTCAACCGGATTTGGGTTGTCCCCCACCTGCGCTACGATCCCCGCTTTCACAGCTTGCTAACCGAAGCCAAGGCCAACGGCAGCATCATTGATGAAGTTGACGATTTGCGCCTCGACTACATCACGCGCAAGGCAAACCACCAAGGCGTAGCGGCTCAAGTATCAGCCCACGAATACCTTGATTTGAGCGAACTGATAGCAAAGGCTAAGTCGGCTTGCGAAGATCCAGTAATTGTGGTAGCCGAAGGACTCAACGACCCGCACAATCTAGGGGCGATCATTCGCACCGCAGAAGCATTGGGATCTCAGGGCATGGTGATTCCGCAGCGACGAGCTGTTGGGGTTACCTCGGCAGTGAGAAAAGTGGCAGCAGGGGCATTGGAAAGCCTGCCCGTGGCGAGGGTTGTCAATCTTAACCGGGCGCTGGAAGAACTCAAAGAGGCTGGATTCTGGATTTATGGCACTGCAGCAGGCGTCGGTCAATCTGTAGAGACAGTCAAGTTCTCTGGGCCCACTGTTTTAGTGGTAGGTGGTGAAGCTGATGGTTTGAGCCTTTTGATACAGCGCGGATGTGACGGATTAGTTTCAATTCCTTTAAGGGGCAATACTCCTAGCCTGAATGTCTCGGTAGCAACGGGGATGGCTTTATACGAAATTTACCGTCAGCGCGGGCCCAAAAAGTTTCACGTACACGGATCGTAAAGGTGGTTGAAAAAAAGAACACAACAGAGTAGTTTATTGTGAATGCCACTCACAATGGAGTGGCACCACACCCTGAACAAGTAAGGGTAGCCGATCGACTGTCGTTACTTGTTCAGGCGAAAGTAGAAGGGGCTTTGCCCCTAGGTTCAAACAGGAATTCGACACCAATTTATTTAGATATCAGCTTTAAATAGGTTTGGAGCGGTTCTTGGCAGCAGTCAGCCACGTGTAAATAACAGAAGCCTAGGCGTGTTCGCAGCACCCTGAAAACACCGTCAAATACATTAGAAAAGCAGATGAAAGAATTCTTGATTAGCTTGCTCAACTTTTTCGGATTGGCTTGGTGGGTTGAAGTGAAAACTTCAGCGCCGCGGTGCATTTACTATTTTGGCCCGTTCTTAACCAATGGAGAGGCGGAAGCTGCAAAAGCAGGATATGTAGAAGACATAGAAAATGAAGGCGCAGAAGGTGTTAGTGTTTCGATTCAGCGCTGCAAACCTATTACTTTAACGGTTGCAGAAGATTTGGGAAAGCTTGGTGATGGAGGGCTGTGGCCGGTTTTGAGCGGTCAGTAGAAGCAGGGGGAATTTTGAGTTTTGAGAGGGCTACGCTTCCCTCGCAACGCTGTGCGGTTTTGAGTGGTGAGTTGTTGTAACTTCCACACTCAAGAGTGTTGGGTAATAAATTGCTTGTGACAAACTCAAAACTCAACACTCGCAATTGCCAACTGCTTCGGGGTGACTCTCAATCCAGCGATCGATGTCTGCGACTACCCGATCGGGAATTTCCCAGGGAAACAAGTGGGCTGTATTGGGATAGCACTGCCACTGACAGTCGTGCAGGTGGCGGGCGGTTTCTAAACTGGATGCTGAGGTGATGTGCCGATCGGCCTCTCCGGCCAACACCAAGCAGGGACATTGAATGTCGCCGAGGTGGATCAGTCGATCGTATCCAGCCCTCAGAGCGGTATTTAACGCCTTGGTGGCCGTGTTGGAAGTCTTGAGGTAGGCGGGGGTACCTGCCTTTGCTAAGTAGCGGTAAGGGGTGGCGTTATGCTGCTGTATCAAATAGCGAAAGAGCGATCGCCTCGCAAAAGTATCAATATTCCACTGCCAACCGGGTAGGGCCCAATTGATAATTCCGGCTAAACCGGTGTAAAGGTTATCTTGCCAAGAGATGGGAGGGTGACTTCCTCGCGGTTTGGCTGCTGATGCAAGTAGAATCAAACCGGTGACTCGCTGGGGATATTTCATGGCTAATTCCAGGGCTAAAATCCCTCCCAAAGACCATCCGATCACCAAACACCGATCGACTCCTAATCTGTCTAATAGTGCTTCTAAATCGACCAGATGATCGGTCATTTCAAAGAAAGTTGAGGTGCGGCTGTTGCCGTAGCCGCGCAAGTCGGGGGCGATCGTTTGGAAGCGTTTTGATAGGTGTTCTGTGAATACCGACATACAATCGCCGGAACCTGGATGGCCGTGCAAGCAGAGAATGGGAAATCCTTTGCCTTTGACGGAAACGCTGAGTTGTTGATGCGGCATTTTTTAACTGTTTGGGCGGTGCGTTGTCCCCCGCTATAAATTGTATATTCCAGCGATTAAAAGTTGGGGTTTCGGACAATGTAATCGGCAATTTTAGAAATAGACTGGCGCATTTGTAGCTCGCCGCTGCGGCTGTCAATCACAGTAATCACATAGGCTTCGTCGTCAACGCTCAGCGCTAAAGTTGTGCCGAGTACCCTAGAATTTTGACCAGTTTTTTCGCCCAACCATTGAGCTTTAGTTCCTTCCAAGGCGGCAAATCCCAGAGCGTGATCGTACTGGCGATTGAGAGTTTCTATTAATAGTTTAGCACCGGGTGTTTCGCCGTTGTAAATTTGCACCATCATTTCGGTGAGTTCGTTAGCAGTCAGGCGGTTGCGACCCGAACCGGGGTTGGAAGGCATAATTTTTGCCCCCATCAACTTGAAGTTGACGCGGGTGACTTCGTAGCCGCTGTTATCTAAATATTGATTGATGTAATCCGATCCCAAATAATCGATTAGTTGATTGGTGGCGATATTGCTGCTGCGATAGATCATTTCTTCTAACAGTAGCTGTAGCGGGTAATTGCGATTGGACCTAATCTTTGCTGATGCGTCTTCGGTGAAATTACCGCGACTGACTAATACTTCCTGGTTCAGACTAATTTTTTCTTTTTCGACTTTTTGCATCAGGGCGACAGCAATCGGCAATTTAATTAAGCTGGCCGGACTGGCAGGAGGCACATCGCCCCGGAGGTTTACGCACTCTCTAGAAAGGTTGCAAACACCGATCGAAGCTTGAGCCGACAAACCGCTTTCCCGGGCAAGCGCACCCAAAAAATCTGATTTTGCTTGCTGCACTTGAAAGGTTGCTGCTGTTAAATTTTCCCGGTATTCTTGAGTTTTTGAAGCAGTGAGGGAAGCTACAAATGAATTTTGAGGAACTTCCTGCAAGTTGTTGAGCGCCTGATGCCAGAAAAATTGAGTTTGCTGCGAAGATTCGATCGACTTATTTTGCTGCCGTTGAGTTTCTACGGCTCGGTTGGCTAAACGGACTGCTTGCTGTAAGTCGTCCTTAGCCCTCTGTTCTACTAATATTTGAGCTTCCACCGCTTGCAACTGCTGTAGCAGTTGTTCTTGAGGATTGGCGGCAACGGGAACTAAGCGCGATAGCAGGGTTGGTTCTGGGGAGGGAGAGGGGGGTTGTTCTAATTCGGTGACGAGCCGATCGCGAATTTTGTAGAGTTCGTCTAGGGAACGCGGGTTAGATGATTGAGAGAATGAACTTGCGATGGTTAACATCTGAACCAGTCCAATGCCGGCTACTACTGCCGCCATCTTGTTGGCGATCGACAAAAAACACCTGATATCTCGCATACTTAACATCCTCAACACCACCACATTCAATATAAGCAGCTATTGTTACATCAGTCAAACGGTTTGAGATTTTAGATGGGAGATTTTAGATTGAAGAACAAATCTCAAATCTCAAATCTCAAATCTCAAATGGTTTTAATCGTGCCAATGTGGCAAAATAATCAAGATAAAGGGAGCGATCGCACCAAAGCAATCAACCCCCTTTAAATATTGGGAACTATCTACTTTTTGCGCCGCCGTCGCCAGTCAGCACCCAACCGCTTGAGGTAATCCCAGCCGCGTTGGGGCCAGACATGATCGCTACCGATTTTTTCGGCAATCCAGCGAGCTACTTTGGGGCCTGTCCAGTCTCCGCCGTCGGGGGCAGGGCCTTGCAGCGCTTGTCGCAGTTCTTCTTGCTGTTCGGGATTCAGCAAGGATTTCGCAGGAGGGGGCTGGCGGTCTCCGCTGCGATTTCTCACAGAGTTAGGCCCTTCTCGGTTGTAGCGCTGGACAATTTCTTTGGCGTAGTCGTAGTTGAGCCCTACGACTTGCGCTGCTTGTTTGATAGTCCAATTTCTGGAAACTAACAGCAGCAAGTGCCAGCGGCGCGACTCTGTGGTGTTTTGTGCCTGCCGGTAGCGAATTTTGAGTTCCTCTGCCGTCAGGTGGGATTCTAAGTGAGCTTTAGGTGGCATTCCTCCAACGGGGCATCGGGAACTTCTTACCATATATCTTTGGTTTTGGGGATAATTCCGGATGAAATTATTTTCCTGGGGATCGTTCGGGCAAATAAGTAGCTTTTTTTACCCCAGATGCACGCAGCTAGACACTGTTGAGGAAAGACTGCTGTTTTTTTGCAGGTGCGCGCAACAGGAGACCTCGGCGTGGCGGTGAGCGTTCCGAGCTTTTTTGTGAACCCCAGATTTCTGACAGGCTTTTTGACCTCTGGCACAAGGGGCGTGGATCGGAAAAGGTCGATCGCTATTTTCTTCGACCATCGCGCAGCCGCCATTAATTCACTTGGATGACTGATAACTTTCAGTCATTTTTGACTAAAAAAGTGCTTTTCACAATCTGACCCTAATTATTAGGGCATGGGCCGCCATAATCTAATATTTTATTATCATAATTTCTATTTTTAGTTCATTTGTTTCTGAAGTTTTAGGAGCTATTAATTTCGTAAGGAATCAGCTTTAAATGTTTCAGTATCGGCTTTTCAAGGAAATTAGTTTTGAAAAATTTGAGATTTTTATTTGTAAGTAAATATTTTATTAATATCTGAATAATCGCCAAAAAAAAGCAGTTATGACCGCAGGGCTATTTCATTCTAATTAATGACTTGATAAAATAAGAGAGTAATCTTACCAATCCTTCGGCTCAAAATGTCACAGATTGCCATTGTTGAAGCATTTGTAGCTCTTGAAGATTCTCGCCGTCAAGCAGGAGTGCGTCATACTCAAAGCTTAAGCCTAGCCTTGTTTACCCTCGCCGTTGCAGCAGGAAATCGGGGCTTTTTGGCCATTGGAGATTGGATAAAAGCTTACCATGAGGAACTCTTAGAATTATTCACCCCTCCAAAAAGACGCTTACCCTCGTACAGCACGATCCGACGAACATTGCTACGAATTGATGAGCAACGCTATTGTGCCTGCCTGTCCCGTTTTTTTGGGATTGAACCGATCGCCGGAGAAACCATTGCGGTAGACGGCAAAGTTTTGCGAGGGTCTTATGAAGCAATTAATGATGACCCATCAGTGGAGTCTCATCCGGCGATTATGTTAGTGAGTGCGTACATCGTAGAACGAGGGTTAATTCTTGAACCCTACGAGGTAGATTCAAAAACCAATGAAATCACGGCATTACCAGCCTTTATCAAACAAATGGCCCTCAAGGGTGTGGTGTTCGCTTTTGATGCCATCAGTACCCAAAAAAAACCGCTCAAGTTATTGTAGAGAGTGGCAATGACTATATTGGGGCGCTCAAAGGCAACCAATCAGGCCTACTTGCAGCAGTATGCGCCAACTTCGAGGCTCAAGAGACACATCAACAGATAAATTCGGGGCATGGTCGAATTGAAAAACGTACTGTCAGTATTAGTCATCAATTAGATAAAATTCCCAAGTTTCCGGGACTGCAAACCCTGATTCGTATTGAGTCAGAGCGCCAGGTGTATCGGGCCAATATTATTGAATTAAGTTTTGAAACTCGTTATTACGTTGCTTCCTTGATTGAGAAGGCCCAAGAATTTGCAGAGCGGATTCGAGGTTATTGGGGGGTAGAAAACAAAGTTCATTATGTGCGAGATGTAACCCAAGGTGAAGACGCCTCTCGTATTCGGACACCACCTTTGATCCAAATTTGGGCCGTAGCCCGCAATTTTGCACTCAACATATATCGGGACTATGGATTTGCCAATATGGCTCAAGCCCAGCGTCGTGCGGGATTTAGTCTTAACCTACTTAAGGAATTATTTAGAATGAAATAGCCCTGGTTATGACCGGGATTAGTTTATTTTTTATGCCCTCTTTTTCTACCGTAAATCCTGGGTTGCGTCGAAGAAAAGCTGGGTTCTAATATTTTAGAATTTAGATTACAGAATTGGGAATGACCGAAAGCATCCAGGATACAAGCCCCCGGATTCATCCGTCGAGAAATAAAAAACCTGTATCCGATGAAACTTCCCCTCGAATTTATCCGTGCGGTCGATGCTTCAATGCTTCAATCTAAAATCTAAAATCTAAAATCTAAAATCGATTGACTGATTTCCTAATGATTGCGATCTTGCATACACATTCTTGGACGCAGAACCTAATTATGTAGGACCGCACTGCACACCTTGCCCCTTACTCATATAAATTTCGCATCAAACCACTTTTTGCCTAAGTCCTGATACAGTTGCATTCATGGTTTTTTAAAAGATTAGGTAAAAAACTTGCTCGCTATTTTGTGTCCGGTGGGATTTTGGGAATTTAATCTATTGTGGATAAAATGACCGATCGCGCGCTCGAACTTTCGCCACAAAAATAGCGGACTTTGCCTTCGGGCTGTAAGTGCGTGCAATTGCCAGCTATATTAACTGTATTGTCTCAAAGTAGAAATGATAAAGGTACGAGCATGGCATCCATCCGCGAGTTGCACCGACAACTGGTCAATAAAGAACGCTCTGCTGTGGAAATTACTCAAGAAACATTAGACCGAATTACCCAGCTAGAGCCGAAGTTGAAAAGCTTTCTGTGCGTGACGGCAGACAGCGCATTGGCGCAGGCCCATAAAGTGGATGCCCAAATCGCAGCCGGAGAGCAAATTGGCCTGTTGGCCGGCATCCCGATCGCCGTTAAAGATAATATGTGTACCGAGGGCGTTCCCACAACCTGCGCCTCTCGAATTTTGGAGAATTTTGTTCCTCCCTACGATGCAACCGTCGTCTCCAAACTCCAAGCAGCCGGTGCGGTGATTGTGGGTAAGGCGAATATGGACGAGTTTGCAATGGGGAGCTCGACAGAAACTTCTGCCTATCAAGTTACCGCGAATCCTTGGGACTTGGAGCGCGTGCCCGGAGGGTCTTCTGGCGGTTCTGCCGCAGCAGTGGCCGCTGGAGAATGCGTCGTGAGTTTGGGTTCGGATACAGGGGGCTCGATCCGCCAACCTGCTGCTTTTTGCGGGTTGGTGGGGCTGAAACCGACTTATGGGTTGGTTTCTCGCTACGGTTTGGTGGCCTATGCTTCTTCTCTCGATCAAATCGGGCCCTTTGGCCGGACTGTTGAGGATACGGCGATTTTGTTGGGGGCGATCGCCGGTTACGATCCGAGAGATTCCACGAGTCTTAATGTCCCAATTCCTGACTACGCTCAAGCTTTAAGACCAAGTTTGCGACCGAAGGGTCAGATTAGAATTGGTGTAATTAAAGAAACTTTTGGTGTAGGGCTCGACTCGGGGGTTAAAGAAGCGGTTACTAAGGCGATCGAGCAATTTCAACAATTGGGCGCAGAAATTCAAGTCATTTCTTGTCCCCGGTTCCGCTACGGTTTGCCCACTTACTACATCATTGCTCCCTCGGAAGCTTCGGCAAATTTGGCGCGATATGATGGAGTCAAATACGGTTTCCGGTCTCCAGATCCCGATAATCTTTTGGATATGTATGCCAAAACCCGCTCTCAAGGGTTCGGTGCGGAAGTTAAACGCCGGATTGCGATCGGCACTTACGTATTGTCGGCTGGATATTACGATGCCTATTATCTAAAAGCTCAAAAAGTTCGGACTTTGATTAAAGAAGACTTTGAAAAAGCTTTTTCTCAAGTTGATGTTTTAGTCTGTCCCACTGCTCCTACTACCGCATTTAAGGCAGGCGAAAAATTCAACGACCCCCTGAGTATGTATTTGTCAGATTTGATGACTATTCCCGTGAATCTTGCTGGTTTGCCAGCTTTGAATTTGCCCTGCGGATTTGATGATAAAGGACTGCCCGTGGGTATACAACTGATTAGTAATGTTTTGCAAGAATCTCGGTTGTTTCAAGTGGCTCACGCTTACGAACAGTCTACGAATTGGCACTTACACCACCCGGAATTGCATTAATTTTTGAAAATCGGCGGAATGCTGCGGCGGAAGTTAGTAATCGATCTTGGCTAATTGTCTGAATTAATCATTTGCCATTAGCTTTTGAGCGATCTCTACTTTCCCGCGTGCTCTATCTATGAACAATTTGCTAGTATTCCTTTTGTCTAAATCGCTAATAGCTTTTGGGATAGTTTTTGCCGTTGCTTATTCTGCTGCTTGTGTATTCCTATTTGTAGCGCAAGGTAAGTTTATCTTTTTTCCTGCGCGGGCGATCGAAACTACGCCAGATGATTTTCAGTTGAAATATCAAGATGTCTCGCTGCCAATTCCAACTAAAACAGGCGCGGTGGACAGCGTGCACGGGTGGTGGATTCCTGCCTCGGAAAATCCCCCCAGCCCGCCCCTAGCAAGGGGTGGAGCAAGAAAGGGGGAGGCTGTTCCCTCTGTTAACACCGGAGACTCGGATACCCCCCCCAGCCCCCCCTTGCCAAGGGGGGCAGCTAGAGGAGTCGGAACGTCCCCGCAAAGTGAGAGACCGGCATTCGCTCCGGTTCCCGCCCTTAACAAGGGGGGGTTAGGGGGGGTAGTTTTGTACCTGCACGGCAATGCTTCAAATGTGGGAGCAAATGTCGAACACGCTTATCGATTTCATCGATTAGGTTTTTCGGTATTTGTGATGGATTATCGCGGTTATGGAAAAAGCCAGGGCGATTTTCCGAGTGAATCTCAGGTTTATGAGGATGCTCAACTTGCTTGGGATTATTTGGTGAAACAGCGGGGGATTAACCCGAATCAAATTTATCTCTACGGTCATTCTTTGGGAGGGGCGATCGCGATCGATCTAGCCGTGCGCCACCCGGAGGCGGCAGGGTTAATCGTAGAAGGCTCTTTTACTTCGACGCGGGCGATGGTTAATTTCCAAAAAGGGCTGTTTTGGATGTTTCCGATCGATCTTTTGCTGACACAGCGGTTTGATTCTCTTTCAAAAGTCGATCGCCTGCAAATGCCCGTGCTGTTTATTCACGGGACTGCTGACAATGTAGTTCCTGTAGAAATGAGCAAAAAACTGTTTGATGCAGCACCTGAGCCCAAACAGCTTTACATAGTTCCTGAGGGAGGTCACACTAATGTGGCACAGATCGGGGGCGCAGAATATCTGCAAATACTGAGCCAATTTTTAGGTTCTTCAAAGTAGATAAAAGCTATTGGCGGTAACAGGTTAAGTTTGATATCTGTACCGCCTGCTGGCACTTCTAACAGTACATATCTAAAGCGGAGCAGTTATCCCGATGATACCGCTTACTGCAACCTTAATACATTCAGCCACCAGTCAGTCAAGGCATAGCAGTAATTGCAGTAATTGTTCGTGCTTATAACTTGTTCTTTCTTAACTCCGCAGCCTCGCCGAGATGTTTTTTGGTCTGGCATCCGGGCGCCGCAGAGATTGGCATCTGTGAGATTAGCTTTGTTCAATCTCGCATCCCTCAAGTCCGCCGATCTAAGGTCGGCACCGCTGAGATTTGCACCGCTTAAATCGGCTTCTTGGAGGTCGGCACCGCTGAGATTTGCACCGCTTAAATCGGCATTTCTCAGGTCGGTTCTACTTAGTTTAGCGGCGCTCAAATTACTGCATTTTAAATTAGCCAACTGGAGGGATGCGTCTCGCAGAAAACTCTCGCTGAGGTTAGCATTTTCTAAGTTAGCTCCCCTGATGTCGGCCCTGCTCAGGTCGGCTTTGCTGAGGTCGGCGTCAGCCAAAAAGGCGTTTCTCATGTTGGCGTTGTTTAAATTAGCTTCCATTAAGTCAGCCGCAGTCAAGTCGGCATCAACTAAGTCGGCCCTGCTGAGAGTGGCGCGGCTCAAGGAAGCGCCAAACAAATCTGCACGGCTCAAGGAAGCGCCAAATAAGTCGCATCCGGGACATCCTCTGGTTTCTAGCAGCCGCTTGACTAGAGACAGATTTTGAGCTTGTAAGGGAAGTGCGGCGCAAAATGGGAGTAGCATTATCGCTGCAGTCAGAATTTTCAGTTTGATTTTGGTCATAGTCTGGGTAAGTCCTGTAACTGCCTTTCATCACCGATTTGTCTGCTGGACTTACGTGCGGGGGACCAAAAACCCGGTTTCCTCGTTAGTTCCTCGCTGTCAAACCCAATATTCTAAGCAGAAACAGGGTTGTTTGCGTAAGTCCTAGTCTAGTGGATGGACGTGAATCGACGGTGTAAGGTTCGATCGCGCTCACGGATATTACTTACGCGTTGGGGATGAAAGCCCGCACATCAAGGCTCCGCGGCAGCGAGCGGCGAACGGCCGGAGGCGCTAAATGCCAGGGATTGGGGAGCGTGCGACGGCGGCGACAAGTGGCCGACTCGGACAACGGATAAGTATTTGTAAGGGATGCAGTTGGATTTTGCTGCCGAGGGCGATCGTTCTCCGTACAGGCGATAGGTAAATAAGCCAATTGGCTTAGACTCTTAAGACATATTGCTGATGCGCTGCCTTCTCTAAAAAAGATAGCATTTTTGTATGATCCCCGAAAGAATACCGAGCAAGCAAGTATAAAAAAAATACCTGGTGTCTCGGCGGGTGGGAAAATTGGGTACAGCTAATACTTTCATACGAGGAAAATAGATGTCCAACAGCATAGATCAACTTGCAGAAGGCGGCAGGGGGATCAAACTCATGTGGCAGATTGCAGACGAGCTAAGTTACACCCGGACTCTCGACAATCGAAATTGTTTGTCGCTGACCAAAACTTACGAAGTAGAAAATCGCAATCGCTCCCAAAATATAAAAAAAGCTAGCGTTTTAGATGGGTTAATGAATTTATTAAACACCTGGGATTGGCAGACTGAAAAACAGCAGGAAGAAGATCTGCATGAAACTTGTATTCAACATATTAGCCTGCAAGTCAACACAGATGTCAATGCTTTAACCCAAGTTTTGTTGTGGTTTGAACAGTTGAAAGATCTATCGCTCCCCAATGAAGTGTGGTGGAACTTTCAGTTGGCTTTAGCCGAAGGTTTCACTAATGCAGTTCGCCACGCTCACAAAAATCTGCCAGTAGAAACTCCTGTTCAACTGGAAATTAGGGTATTTAAGGGACGGTTGGAACTCAAAGTTTGGGATTGCGGCCCGTGTTTTGATTTTGATGCTAAGCTGAAGGAAATTCTGGCAGCAGATAGAAATAACGGCTTGGATTTAGAGGTTGTGAACGATACTTGCTTGATGCCTACCAGACAGAAAACTGTGGAACAGTCTCTATTTCTAATTGCTGGATAGCTTGGGAGTGAGGGACAATTAACAGACTGGCACGGTGAAAAATGTGTTATGCTAAAAACGGTGTTAGGGGAAAAGTTACGGGTTTTGTCTCCGCGTGGGTGAGGGGTTTTGAATACTGCCGACCTGCTGCGGCTTGGTTTAAGAGCTATGGTCTTGGGTGACTCTATAGCGGTTCGATAGAAACGGGTGCATCTGTCTAATTAAATATTAAAAACTAAATATCAAAAGTTAAAAATTATTCACACTAATTTTTGAGCTTTTAATTTATCATAGTATCTGGTCGCTCGCCAATTACTAATGATTTCCAAAGAAACTTTATTTGTTCTGTCTCTATTTCCCTACTTGGGATTTCTCTGGTTTCTGACTCGCTCGGGAAAAACACCCCGTTTAGCTCTGATGGGATTTTACGGCACTCTCGTTTTTGTGGCTGTGACTATTCCCGCCGCAATTTACGCAAAAGTTGCCTACAACGAGTCGCTAGCAAATGTCGATTGGCTGCACGGTTCTGCAGAACTATTCTTAACAATTGCCAATATTTTATTAGTTTTAGGCTTTAGAGAAGCGGTGATTAAAGCCAAAGCATCGTCACAGAAGGGCGGCGAGGAGCCAGAGTGTCTTTTAGATGGGGGAGAATAGCCGAGCTCATCTCAGTTTTGTATTTACTCTCCGCATAAATGCTCCAGAATAGCCGTAGTTAACAGTTAACTGTTGACATACCAGTTTGTGAGCCGCCAAACGGCAAAATTTTAGGAAAGCATTAGAATATATGGAAACTCACATCAAGCACTTCTAGTGTCCTCACCTTGGTTTCTTGCCACGGGCTCAACCTGAGAGCCGAGATTTTGGGTTAAGAAAGCAAGTTTCTCAGGTATTATCGAGAATGGTGCTCTGGGCGTGAGTGGAAACAGACTACCATGTTGCTAAGTTTAGCTGTGGTGGGAATCTCCAGGCCGGAAAAAAGATGAGCTATTGCCTCAATCCCCATTGCCAAAAGCCGCAGAATGCTGACTCAACCAATTTTTGTCTGGCGTGCGGCTCTAAATTGCTACTGAAAGAGCGTTACCGCGCCATTCAACCTATCGGTGAAGGAACATTTGGCAGAACTTTTTTAGCTGTCGATGAAGATAGGTTGAAAACTCCCTGCGCCATCAAACAATTTTTCCCCCAAGTTCAAGAAAAAGCTGAATTAGAAAAGGCAACTGCACTGTTCAAACAAGAAGCTCATCGGTTGCACGAACTCGGAGAGCACCCGCAGATTCCAAGTTTGCTGGCTTCTTTTGAACAAGGCAAACGTCTGTATCTTGTGGAAGAGTTAATCGAGGGAAATAATTTGTTTCAGGAGTTGCAGCAGCGGGGAGCTTTTAGCGAGGAACAGATTTGGGAATTGTTAATCAATTTGTTGCCTGTTTTGCAATTTGTGCACGAGCAGCAGGTGATTCATCGAGATATTAAGCCGGAAAATATTGTGCGGAGAACTCCCCAAACCTTGTGGGCTGCGGCGGGATATAGCACCTCAACTCCTGGTAAAGGAAAAGGAGGGGCAAATTTACCTCAATCTTCTGCTGGTATGAAAGGGCTAATTGTCGCTGAATCTCCTGCTGTACAGGGGAAGGCCAGGGGGGGTCAGTTTGTGCTAGTAGATTTTGGAGTTGCTAAGCACATTACCGGCCTTTCTGAGGCGCAAACAGGGACGATAACTGGAACTGCAGGCTATGCGCCGATCGAACAAATTCGCAGCGGCAAGGCCTATCCGGCGAGCGACCTTTACAGTTTGGGCGTTACCTGCATTCACCTGCTAACTGGGGCGGTATTGAAGGATTTGTTCGATGCTTTGGAATGCAAATGGATTTGGCGATCGCACTTGGCGCAAAAAGGCATAAAAGTCAGCCAAAAATTAGCAACTATTTTGAATAAATTGCTCAAAGATTCGGTACGAGAGCGATATCAATCCGCTGCTGAAGTGTTGCAAGACTTGGTAAATTTTGGGCAATACCCCCGCTCTCAAATCAGTTATAATTCGCCCACCAAAATCGCTATTAATTCGCCAGTAACTAACTCGCAGCCACATACAGCAACCGCCGTCTCGACCGCGCCGCCCCAGAAGATTCATGTTGTGCCATCCGCTGGCAATCCGAGATTATTGTCGTCTAATAACTGGCGGTGCGAGCGCATTCTCCAGGGCCATTCAGCCCCGGTTAATGCTGTGGTTATTAATCCTCAAGGCAATATTCTCGCGAGCGCCAGCGACGATAAAACAATTAAGCTCTGGAACCTGCAAACAGGTGAATTCATCCATACTTTTTTCGGCCATTCCGCAACGGTTGATGCTGTGGCAATTAGCCCAGACGGGAGAATGCTGGTTAGCGGCAGTTTTGACAGAAAAGTTATTGAGTGGAAGCTGGATAAAAAGGCGATGATTCGCGAATTTTATAGCGATTTTGGTTCGCCGTACAGTCACCGCTACGGCTCCGTGTACTCGGTGGCTTTTAGTTGCGACTCTGGGGCGATTGCGAGTGGCAGCGGCGACCAGAGTATTAAATTGTGGAACCAGCGCAACGGAGAATTGGTTCAAAAACTTTCGGGACATTCTGATAAGGTTTTATCTGTTAGTTTTCGCCCTCAAAGTATGATGCTTGCCAGCGGTAGTGCTGACAAAACTATCAAGATGTGGCTTGTAGGTATTGGGGAGAGTGTACGGACTTTTGTCGGTCATTCAGATTGGGTTTATGCGATCGCATTTAGTCAAGATGGCAAGACGATTGTCAGTGGAAGTGCCGACGCTACTGTTAAATTGTGGAATGCCGATACAGGGGAATTGATTAATACTTTGAGCGGGCATTCGGATGCGGTGATTTCGGTGGCGATTAGTCCAGAGCGCGAAATTATGGCTAGCGGCAGTCGAGACGGTACGGTTAAACTCTGGAACCTGGAAACAGGAGAATGTTTGTGCTCTCTTGCTGGGTGCAATCCGGTGGCTTTTAGTCCTGACGGTCAAACTTTAGTCACCGGTGGGGATGGCGGCGAAGTGTTAATTTGGCGCGCGTCTGTTTAGTTGGGCGAGATAACTGACATACTTGTGAAGGCGATCGGTGTCAGTGTCAAGTAAACGACTGGCCCAAGAATGTACATTAAGTTGCGATCGCATTTCTCGAAACACCGCAGCATCCCCGCGATTGTCTAGAGGAAAAACCCAAGCATCAAATCCAGCCGACTTAAGACGGCTAACAGTTCCCTCGCCATCTTGCACCCACAATTGAGGGTTAATGCGAACGGGTTGACAGGAATATTCACCGACAACGATTCCTCCGACAGAAACGCTAGCACCTTCTCCCCGATTGGAAAGTTCTTGCAAAATAGCTTTGAGGGAATTGAGTTTTTTGCCGTCTTGTACTTGCTGCGGTGTCAGCTTGACAATCACCATTTCTAAAACTTCGACAGGTTTTGTCGATCGTACAATGTTGACCGGTTGCGCCGCCCAAGAATTTTGTGTTTCCGGTTGCGCCGCCCAAGAGTTTTGTGTTTCCGGTTCCGTCGCCCAAGAGTTTTGTGTTTCCGGTTGAACCCTCTCGATTTCCTCTGTAACCTGTACTGTTTCCACCGGCTTTGCAGTGTCTACAATTATCTGAATTTCCTCCCCATCTTTCTCAATTTTTCCACTAATCTGTAAGATAGCATTCTCTACAATGTAAGGCTTCACTTGTTCGTAAGCCTTGGGGAACACAACAGCTTTTATTTGATGTGTCAAATCTTCTAATTGCAAAATTGCCATGGCATCGCCTTTTTTTGTCACTACCATTTTGATAGCGTTGAGCATGACAATAACTGATACTTTACCCTTTTTATCTGCTAGCTGTTCGAGAGTCACCACATCGGGATCTGGGTTTAGTTGCATGAGAAACTTCAGGGGATGTTCTGATACATAAAAGCCAAGCAATTCTTTTTCTAAACGCAATTTTTCCTGTTTGTCATAATCTTGTACCAATTTAGATTTGGGCGCAGACTCATAGGTATTGACCGACTTCCCGAAGCTATTCGTACCTAACAAGTCAAAGAGATTACCTTGCCCGCTTTCTCTATCTCTTTTGCGCTCTTGCGCCCATTTCATCACTCCTTCGAGGTCGTTTACTAATTGCTTGCGGTTGTTTTCAATTTGATCAAAAGCACCGCATTGAATTAATGCTTCTAAAGCGCGGCGGTTGACAGAATGGAGATTTACGCGATCGCACAAATCAGCCAATGATTTAAACTTACCCCCTTCCTGCCGCGCCGCCAAAATATTTTCAATTGCCGCTTCTCCCACATTTTTAACAGCAGAAATTCCAAACAAAATTTTATCTTTTGCCGAGCCCGTCATCTGTTTGGGCATTGGTGTAAAAGTAAGTTCCGAGCTATTAACATCGGGCGGCTCCACCTCAATACCCAGCTTGAGACAATTGGCAATATATTTCTGTACTTTATCCTGATCGCCCCTGTTAGCAGTCAGCAGTGCAGCCATGTATTCTAGAGGATAATTCGCCTTTAAATAGGCAGTTTGATAAGTGATATAGGCATAGGCCATTGAATGGGATTTATTAAAACAGTATTCAGCGAATTGCAGCATCTGCGCGAACAGTTTCTCAGCAATTCTTTGACTGACTCCATTCTTAGTTGCGCCGTCGATAAACGTTTCTTTTTGCTTCTGCATTTCATCAGCTTTCTTCTTGCCCATTGCACGCCGCAGCAAGTCAGCTTGACCCAAAGAATAGCCCGCCAAATCTTGAGCCATCCGCATAATTTGCTCTTGAAAGCAAAGCGTTCCGTAAGTCTCTTTTAAAATCGGTTCTAATAGCGGATGATCGTACTCAACTGTTTTACCGTGCTTGCAGTCAATAAACTGAGGAATCAAACCTGCATCCAGCGGCCCAGGTCGGTAAAGTGCCAAAATAGAAGAAATATCATCCAGACAGGAAGGTTTGAGTTTTTTCACTACATCCAGCATTCCAGAGGATTCTAACTGAAAAATACCTTCTAAATCTCCTCTTTCTAAAAGTCTATAAGTTTTATCTACATCATTTGGTAACTTTTTGATTCGGGCAAAAGTCTCTTGAGCTCTGCGCTCTATATCAGAAGGTAGCATTTCTGGATCTACAATTAGATTTTGGGTGTGCTTAATATAATCAACTGTTTTCTGGAGCGTTGTTAAATTTTTCAAGCCCAAAAAGTCCATTTTCAGCAGACCCAAAAATTCCAAATCTTCCATGAAATATTGGGTAATTACAGCACCCTCATTATTTTTTTGCAGCGGTACAAGTTCATCCAACGGCTCTGAAGAAATTACCACACCTGCTGCGTGAACGCCATAGGTTTTGTTAGTTCCTTCAATGCGAATTGCCATGTCAATCCACTGACGAACAGGGACTTCTGTCCCTGTTTCTTCATTGATGCAAATTGTATTTTCATAGTTGTCTTTAAATTCCTGTGCAGGTGTGTCATCGGAAATCATCACTTTAAGTTTTTCCGGTTTTCCCCGGGACACGGGAATTAATTTTGCCATTTCGTCGGCTTTTTTGTAGGGAATACCTAACACCCTGCCAACATCTTTCAAGACAGCTTTTGATGTCATTCTGTTGAAAGTAATAATTTGCGCTACGCGGTCGCTACCATATTTTTCCGTAACGTATTTAATCATGTCGTCCCGCCTTTCTATGCAGAAATCGCTATCAATATCTGGCATGGATTTGCGTTCGGGATTGAGAAATCGCTCGAATAGTAGTCCGTGGTGTACGGGGTCTATATTGGTAATTTTGAGGACATAGGCAACTAGAGAACCTGCGGCCGAACCGCGTCCTGGTCCTACTGGAATATGATTGTCTCTAGCATATTTTATGTAGTCCCAAACTACTAAAAAGTATTCCGAAAAGCCCATCTGCTGAAGCATTTTCAGTTCGTATTCTAGTCTTTGTTTGTAGACGGGGGGGATTTCATTTCTGGTGCGGGCTTTGAGGCGTTCTAACAGTCCCTGCCAGGATATTTCTTCTACATAAGTATCGGCTGTATGTTCTGGGGGAATTGGAATTGTGGGAATGCGAGCTTCTCCTGTGAGCTCGTATCTCGATACTTTATTTGCGACCTCTAGGGTATTTTCGATCGCCTCTTTGATTGTTTCATCGTCCAAATGGTCTCGAAACAGTTGCGCCATCTCGTCTGCAGACTTCAAATACTCAGTGCCGCTGTAGCGCATCCGCTTGTCTTCTTCAATCAGTTTGTTGGTGTTAATGCACAGCAAAGCATCGTGTGCTTCTACGTCGTTGCAGGAAATATAGTGAGAATCATTGGTTGCAATTATTTTAATTTTGAGTTCGCGGGCAATTTTGACGATTTCAACATTAACAATCCGATCTTCCGGGGAGCCGTGGTCTTGAATTTCTAAATAGTAATCTTCTCCAAATACTTCTTTATACCATGTGGCTACTTCGCGGGCAGTATCTAGTTTGTTTTGCAGAATCATTTGGGGAACTTCCCCCCCCAAACAAGCACTGGTGACAATTAAACCTTCGGAGTATTGTTTTAGCAGTTCCTTGTTGATGCAAGGTCGGGCAAAAATACCTCTTTCAGGCATTCCCTTTAAGTGGGAAATAGTGGTTAGCTTGACAAGGTTTTTATAACCTTGGGTATTTTTAGCTAAAACAACTTGATGGTATTTTCTTCTACCTCGAACTTTTACTTCTATGTCGCCGTTGACGACATACATTTCGTTGCCAATAATCGGCTTAATATTTTTATTTCGGCAAACTTTGATTAGCTCGATCGCGCCGTACATCACCCCGTGGTCTGTAAGGGCGATCGCGGGCATCCCCAATTCCACCGCCCGTTCTGCGAGCTGTTGTAGCTGAGACGCCCCATCTAGTAAGCTATAATCGCTGTGAATGTGCAAACCAACGAAGGACATAGGGATTTAAAATATAAGATTTGAGAATTTAGATTTTACACCATTGGCGTGTCAAAGCGTAAAATAAAAAACAAAGCTTTATATCACTCTTGAGCTGGTTTGCGCTGGGGCTTCTAAAAGTGCAAAAGATGAGGTTGTCGCGCTATTGATGATGGAATGGGTAAATTATTCTCGATCGCGATCGAACTTTTACAAATTTGCTTGTTTCAAATAACCTTCCAAATCTTTAATCCGTTCTTGCGTCACTCTGGCCCTGCAATAACCGTAGGTAGAAGCAGCCAAAGAACCGCCTTCAAACTGCCCTTTTGCATAATCACAATTTTGATCTCGAAATGCGATCCAAGTACCCTGTGCCGCAGTCAATCTCTGCTTTTGTCTACTGCTGATTTTTGCTTGCAGTTGCTGATATACTTGATTGAGCTTTCTGTCTGCGGCCTGAAACTCTTGACTGGAACAGACATTCATCTCTAGCGTGGTTTGAGGACTTTTGCAGTTAGGCTGTTGGGCGACTTGTACGGGAATGTTGCTGGCTTTGCTGGGAAGCAAAAATCCGGCTGTCAACAAAAGCAAACTCGCCGCAAATTTTACCCAAATAGTGCTACTTTTCACTAAGTTTCTCCCTTTTTTAATCTTTAATTTTCTCGGCTGGCTGAAACGATCGCCAAATCCACCAAGCCGCCGCCCACAGAGTAAAATTGCCGATGAGAGTCATCCCCGCTTGCAGGGTAACAATCCATTGTAGGGCTGGGGAGTTGTCAAAATAGTGCCATGTACAGGCACACATCGCGCTGACGAGAGCGGGCAGCATTGCGGCGGAAAGGGCCCACCAAGCTCGGTTTTGAGTGACTTCGCCGTAAGTCCAAATTAACCAGATGGCGGCAATCCACTCGATGACGCTAGAGATGTGAATAATCCAGGTGGGAATTGACAAAGCGTGCATTTTTTGTATTGTGAACGAAGATGAAAAATTTATCGATAACGAAGATAAAAGATTTATCTATCGGGACTTACGAAACTGTCATATAAAGTATGATGCGTCATACAATTTTAGATTAGCGATTTGAGATTTTATTAGATTTGCGATTTGAGCTGACTGATGACGTAAAGCCTTGAAGCTTGCTGAGAGTAGCATTTTTTTGGTAGTAGGATCAAATCTCAAATATCAAAAAAATCTAAAATCTAAAATCTAAAATAGTTAGATTCCCCATCACAAACCAAGAAAAGAGTAGAAATGCGAGCAATTTTGTGCGGCTATTACGGTAAAGGCAACGGCGGCGACGAGGCGCTGTTGGCATCGCTACTGCAAATGTTACCAGATGGGGTGACGCCGATCGTCCTGTCTGGCAATCCTGTCGAGACAAATCAGCGTTACGGGGTAGCTGCGCGCGATCGCATGAATGCGTTCCAAGTTCTCGAAGCACTCCGCACCTCCGACGCCCTAATCTGGGGCGGCGGTAGTTTAATCCAAGACGCTACTAGCATTGCGAGCCCTTTCTATTATGGGGGTTTGATGGGATTAGCGCAGCGGATGGGCTTAAAAACGGTTGCCTGGGCCCAGGGAATTGGGCCTTTGAAGCGCGAAATGACTCGCAAGTTATCTCAGCGCTGTTTTGCTGGATGCACCGCCGTCAGCGTGCGCGATAAAGGCTCAGCTACTTTACTTGCAGATTGGCAAATTCCCTTTACTTTAGCGCCCGATCCCGTGTGGGCTTTGGAGAATTCTCCCGTGTCGGGTTTGTGGGATTTACCGGCGCCCAGAGTTGCTGTTTGTTTGCGTTCTCATCCTACACTAACTCCCGCTCGTTTGTCAATCTTAACTCAAGCTTTAGTTGACTTTCAAAAAGCAACTCGCACCTTAATTTTGCTGCTGCCTTTTCAAGAGTCTCACGACTTAGAAATTGCGAAACATTTGCACGAAGCCCTGCCCAAAACGAGCCGCATTCTCAGTTTAGAAGACCCCAGAAAATTGAAAGGAGTGTTCCGGGGAGTCGAAATGGCGATCGGGATGCGCTACCACAGTTTAATTATGGCAGCATCCGAAGAATGCCGCTGTTTTGCCCTCAGCTACGATCCGAAAGTTAGTCAATTGATGGACGAGTTAGAAATGCCGGGATATTTATTATCAGAATTGCCAGACGATCCTTATTTAATTAGCAAAACCTGGATGGAACACTATGCTAACGGCGACGCCTTATCTCCAGACAGGATAAAATTTATAGTAGAGCGATCGCTCTTTCACCGCGAAGTATTGCGAGCCGCGCTCCAGCAGTCTTAGTAATAGCAGTCTCAATAAGAGGTAAAATACCGTGGCAGTCAGTACAGTAGACTTAAAAATTACCTGGGAAAAATTGCCAGATGACTTCATTTTAGACGAGCAACCTCTGCAAAATATAGACCAGCCCTTACTCGCTGCCGCCTTGCGGGAAATCTTAGAAATCGCAGGGCTAATTGTAACAGGAATATTAGTTGCCCCAAACATGGGAATTTGTGCAACAGTAGACAGCAAGCTAGTTATCAAAGCTCCAGATTGGTTTTATGCCCGCAACGTACAGCCGCTTTCTAGTCAAGAAATTCGTCGCAGTTACACTCCCAACTTAGAAGGGGAAGTCCCGGCGATTGTCATGGAATTTTTGTCAGCTACTCCCAACGATGAATATTCAATAAAACCAACTTATCCCCCCGGCAAATGTTTTTTTTACGAGCAAGTATTGCGAGTGCCAATCTATGCACTTTTTGAACCGGCCGCCGGAGTTCTCGAAGTCAATCAGTTGAATTCGTCAGAAAGATATCAAGTACAGCAGCCGGATTCAAACAATCGTTATTGGATTGAAGGAATTGGATTATTTCTGGGTGTTTGGCAGGGAACAAAAGCCGAAAGAACCGGATATTGGTTGCGGTGGTGGGATGAGAGCGGAGAGATGTTATTGTGGGGAGCAGAAATGGTAGAAAGGGAACGGCAGCAAAGGGATCTCGCTCAACAGCAAGCCGAACAAGAACGAGAACGCTCGGAAAGATTAGCCGCGCAATTAAGAGCAGCAGGCATTGAACCAGAAGCCTAATGCAATAATGAGCTACTAAAAATTGCAGAGGGAAATTTTTTAATTGCTCATTAACTAAAAAGTATTAGACAACATCGCAAAAATCAATATTTATCTGCGTAAATCTACGTTCATCTGCCCTCATCAGCGGTTAAAAAATACATTCAGGAGACAGCAAAATTGGCAAGAGTAAGAGTGCGGGAACACGTCAATCCCCTATCAATTAGATATCAAGCATCTGCAAGTCCCCCGGATTGGACTAAAATTTATGCCGACTTAAATTTACCGCTGCATTTAGATATCGGCTGCGGCAGAGGACGGTTTTTGTGGCACATGGCGCAAATCCAACCTGACTGGAATTTTCTAGGATTAGAAATTCGGGAACCTCTGGTAGAAGAGGCGAATCTTTGGCGGGACGAAAAAGGCTTGACAAATTTGCACTATTTGTTTTGCAATGCGAATAGTTCTCTCAAACCAATTTTAGAAACTTTACCCGCCGGTATTTTGCAGCGGGTTAGCATTCAGTTTCCCGATCCCTGGTTCAAGAAAAAGCACCACAAACGGCGGGTGGTGCAGCAGGAATTAGTCAACGAATTGGCAACTTATCTGGCAATTGGCGGCGAAGTCTTTATTCAGTCAGATATTGAAGAAGTAGAAAGGGAAATGTGCGATCGCTTTTCATCTCACCCTAGTTTTAAACGTCAAAATGGTGGCGAATGGTTAGCCGAAAATCCCCTGCCTGTTCCTACTGAAAGAGAAATTGCTACTCTGAAACGGGGCGAACCAGTTTATCGAGCACTCTATCAAAAATAATTCTCGCTTTTCCAAACTCACCTTTGTCATAAATGTTATAACTTACATCTTGCACCTTGGTTAGGAACAGGCAAGATGCCTGTTCCACACAACTTAATTTTCTTGTGGAACGGGCATCTTGCCCGTTAAGAGAAGAATTATTTCTAGCTTAAACCCAAGACGGCAGCCACATCCGAATTTTCCATTCCAGTTGCGACAAAGGCAGTCCCAAATACATAGGCATCCAGAAAATAAAAGCACCCAAAATCAGAAAAATAATTGTTACCCCCATCCCTCGGAGTCGAGTTTGAGGGCTGTGCAGCCACCTGTCAACCCACCAAGCAAGTGCTAAGGCTGCAAACACAGAACAGCCCATATAATGGTACAAAAATATGCAGCGAGTCACCTTCACCCAAGGCAGCAAATTAGCGGCCCAATTAACTATTAAATATAACCCCAGCCACATTTCAGCAGTCGGCGGAAACAAAATCGGCCGCTGCTGTTCTATCGTGTCAACAGAAGCCTCGCTGCGCGTTTGCAGCCACACCAAAATCCGGTGAACTAAAACTCCTATTACTAGCAGTAAAGCTAAGGTTGACAGCCACCAAAGCAATGGGTTTCCCATTGCGTGAACGTCAAAAATTGCCTGAGTTGCACCTTCAGGTAAAGGTGGCAAAACCGGATCTGGTTGGGCATTGCTGCTAGCAGTTTTGTAGAAGTAAACTATGGGGCGCAGCATCAAAGGCCAACTGTACCACGTGGAACAATAAGGATGTACATCAGGGCCGCTTTTAATCCGCTGGTGATAAGTCAAAATCTCCGTTTGCATCTGCCAGAAATTGGGACTTGGATTGAAGTACAGGTGAGGAATCCAAGAGATGCTGTAAACTAGAATAGGAATAATAGCTAGACTCAAGCAGAGTTCTATAAAATTGAGTTTAGTCAGTTTTTGTACTGGACTTTCGGCAGGAATTAGAGGTGAATCTACCTCGCGGCTTTGTTCTTCATTTCCTCTGTTACCCTGGATAAAACGAACTGCCCAAGCACAGATTAAAATTAGATAAGTACCGAAAAGAAACCATAATCCGTTCCATTTAATAGCCGCAGATGCGCCGAAACCTATTCCGGCGAGTACCAGCCAAAGCCAGCGCTTTTTGCCTTCTGCTTCTACGGCTTTTAAAATAAATAACTGACCTAAAATTCCAAATAAAACCAGATAAATGTTGTTCAGCGCGTAGCGAGACTCAACTAAAAACAGACCGTCGCAGGCGGCAAAAAAAGCAGCAAGAAAAGCGTAACTGTGGCGCCGAACTAGCTGATAAGCTAGCGCTCCCACAACTAGGGGAATAAAGGAACCTGTGAGAGCATTCAGCCAGCGGTAATCCCAAGGGGAAAGCATGGAACCTGCCATACTGTTGACGGCAGTTTTGCCGAAGGGAAGATGAGTGCCTATCCAAATGCCGATCGCAATTATGTACTGGCTCAGAGGCGGGTGAGCGTTGAAAAAGGGAGTTTTGGTGAGATAATTGTTGGCAAATTTAGCGTAGTAAACCTCGTCAAATACTAAGGTGTTAAATCGCTCCAGTTCCCAAAAGCGTAGGGTTAAGGATAGGAGGAACACAGCGAACATTCCTAAGCAAAAAACTAAAGTAGATCTGTTGAATTGTTTTTTGTTGATTTTCATAAAACAGCAGTAAATAGTAAATGCTAGATTTGAGGGCGATCGCTAATTTAAAAATACTGAGTTGAGAATAGCGTAAAAATTACAATTATGACTTTTAACTTTCCCGGAGGCAAATCCGATGCGGGCGATCGCGCTTGGAGGATGCGGCACTACGTGCCGCGGCGGGTGCGATGGCACAATATGCCCCCGATGTAACCGGCACGCAGTCTGGGAAAGCGCACCTGACAAGCTGCGATCGACTATGATAGCGGTTAACCAGGTCTTGTTTGAGCAGGTGTTTATGAATCTCAGGCTGTGGGTTTGGGGGATCGCTGTAGGTGCGAGTATCCTGCTAGGAGTCCCGGCGGTAGCTGCACCCAGTGTTATAAAAATTAGCCAAGGGGTATCGCAGCAGGGAGGGGGAAACCCGGCGGCGGATGCTCAAAGAGCCTTGACAGAAGGGGATCAACTTTACCAGCAGGGGACGGCGGAATCTTTAAGAAAAGCGATCGCCAAGTTTGAAGAACTATTAAAGCTGTATCGGCAAGCGGGCGATCGCGCTGGGGAGGCTACCACCCTCCACAGCATCGGCAAAGTATACTCAGATTTGGGAGAAAAACAGAAAGCGCTAGAGTATTACAGCCAGTCCCTTAGCGTGAGTCGGGCAATAGGCGATCGTTCAGGGGAAGCTGTCACCCTCACCAACATCGGCAGAGTCTACTCAGTTTTAGGAGAAAAACAGAAAGCCCTAGACTATTACAATCAGTCCCTTTCTTTGAGCCGGGTAATAGGCGATCGCCAAAAAGAAGCCTACAACCTTCTAGGTATTGGCATGATCTACGCAGAATTTGGAGAACAGCAGAAAGCGCTAGAGTATTACAATCAGTCCTTTTCTTTGAGCCAGGAAATAGGCGATCGCCGTTGGCAAGCTTTCACCTCGATCGTCGTTGGCAATGTCTATTCAGGTTTGGGAGAGAAACAGAAAGCCCTAGATTATTACAACCAATCTCTTCCCCTCAGTCGAGAAATAGGCGATCGCTCTGTTGAAGCCTTCGCCCTGATTTGTGCTGGTAGAGTCTACTCAGAATTGGGAGAGAAACAAACAGCCTTAGACTCTTACAACCAGTCCCTTAAATTGTTCCGGGCTATAGGTGAACGCGAACAAGAAGCTCGTACCCTTAACTACATAGGTATTGTCTATTCAGATTTGGGAGAAAAACAGAAAGCCCTAGAGCATTACGGCCAGTCTCTTCCCCTCAGCCAAGCTGTGGGCGATCGCTCTGGGCAAGCTGTTACTCTAATCAGCATTGGCCATGTCTACTCAGAATTGGGAGACCAACAGAAAGCTTTAGAGTATTACAGCCAGTCCCTTGCAATTTTCCAGACTCTAGGCGATCGCTCCTCAGCAGCAACCACTCTCACCAGCATTGGCATTGCCTACTCAGAATTAGGAGACAAAGAGAAAGCCTTAGAATATTTTAACCAATCCCTTATCCTCAAGCGAATAGTAGGCGATCGCTCTGGAGAAGCTCGCACCCTCACTGGCATTGGTAACATATACGCAGAATTAGAAGACCAACAAAAAGCCCTAAACTATTACAATCAGTCTCTTTCTTTGAGCCGGGAAGCAAGCGATCGCCAAAGAGAAGCCTACAGCCTTATAGGTATCGGCAGGAGCTACGCAGAATTAGGAAACAAAGAGAAAGCATTAGAGTATTTCAATCAATCCCTTCCTCTGAGTCAAGCCACCCTCGATCGCTCCTTAGAAGCTCTTACCCTCTATAGTATTGCTACTATCAAACGTGACTCTGGTAATCTTAACGAAGCTCTAACTGAGATTGAAGCCTCCCTCAAAATTATTGAAAGCCTCCGCACCAAAATTGCCAGCCCAGAACTCCGCACCTCATACTTTGCCACCGTACAAAACTATTACCAGTTCTACATTGACCTGTTAATGCAACTGCACAAAACGCAACCCAAATCTGGTTATGATACCAAAGCCTTTGAAGCCAGCGAACGTTCCCGCGCCCGCAGTCTCCTCGAACTTCTGCAAGAAGCAAATGCCGATATTCGCCAAAGTGTCGCCCCTGAATTATTGCAGCGAGAACGCAGTGTGCAACAGCAACTCGATGCCCTTGAAAAACGGCGCGTCGAAGTTCTCAATCGCCCCAACTACACTCCCACCCAAGAAGCAGAATTAAAACAACAACGGCAAACTTTAATCGCACAATATCAGGACATTCAAACACAAATCCGCGCTACTAGCCCCCGGTACGCAGCCCTCACCCAACCGCAACCTCTAACGCTTGCACAAATTCAACAACAAATCATCGATGAGAATACAATTTTACTCCAGTATTCTCTAGGGAAAGAGCGCAGCTATCTCTGGGCTGTCACCAAAACCAGCATCACCACTTATGAATTACCAAAAGCTGCCTACATCGAGACAACTGCCAGAAAATTCCGCGATGCTGTCACAGCTCCAAGTTCCCGAAACAGCCCCAATCAAATCGCCCAAGCCAACGATGCTATCAGTCAAATTATCTTACAGCCAGTTGCTGCCCAACTCGGTCAAAAGCGCCTGCTGATTGTTGGCGATGGCATTCTCAATTACCTCCCCTTTGCTGCCCTTTCCCTCCCGGGAAAATCTGGTGAAAATGGCAATCCGCCTTTAATAGTAGACCATGAAATCGTGCTGCTGCCTTCCGCTTCCACCTTGGGAATCTTAAGACAAAACTACAATGACAGACAACCTCCTACTCGGACTTTAGCGATTCTCGCCGATCCAGTTTTTAGCCCGGAAGATGAACGAGTCAAAAACCAGTCAACCGCCACCAATCTGCAAGCAATAGAATCAGTAAATCTGGGTTTAAGCCGCTCTGGTCGCGACAATAACTTACAGTTGAGCCGTTTAAACTTCACTCGCCAAGAAGCTCAAATCATTCAAGCGTTAATTCCTTCCAATTTTCGCACCGAATCTTTGGATTTTGAAGCCAGCCGCGCCGTCGCAACCAGTCAGAACTTAAGCCAATATAAAATCATTCATTTTGCCACTCACGGTTTAGCGAATAGCACTAACCCGGAACTATCGGGACTCATCTTGTCACTGGTAGATGAAAAGGGCAATCCCTTAAACGGATTCCTGCGACTTACTGATATTTTCAATCTCAAATTAGCAGCAGATTTAGTCGTGTTAAGTGCCTGTCAAACCGGAATGGGGCAGAACATTCAAGGCGAGGGCATGGTAGGATTAACACGGGGATTTATGTATGCAGGGGCTCAGCGAGTGGTGGTGAGTTTGTGGAGTGTGGACGATGAAGGAACGGCTAAGTTAATGTCTAGTTTCTATCAGGGAATGCTGCAAAAAGGGTTAACGCCAGCAGCAGCATTGAGGGCGGCACAACTGGAAATGTGGAAGCACGAAGAGTGGCGTTCTCCTTATTATTGGGCGGCTTTTACCCTTCAGGGCGAATGGCGATAAATTTTATGAAAAACCGTTATGATATCAAGTCCGATTAATTGCTGATAAAACCTATACGGGCATCGGGCATCGGGCTTGCCATGAACAACAGCCAACAGCCAACAGTCAACTGTCTTCCTTCTTCCTTCTTCCTTCTTCCTTCGTGTCCTTCGCGTCTTCGCGGTTCAATAATACTAATTCTTCGGCCCCGAAAGGAGCAATTATAAAAAAAAGCGGCTCCGCTTGTCGCAGAACCGCCGTCACAGAGGATGAAAAATCAAAACTTAACGCACAGCGCCCTGTACTGAAGGTGATTCAATTGTTTTCATGAAGTACAGCTTCACTAATTGCCAGCCGTTCGACAAATACAAAGGCAATTTTTGGAAGAACTGCAAGAATTTCGGAGTATTAGAAGCAACAATTGCAGTCAACTGCTGATTGTTCTTGAGGCAAATATCCAGCCGTTCATAAAATTCTGGATTGTTCACGTCCAGCATGACGGGGAATACGCGGCCTGCTGTTTCGTTGGTCTTTTTAATCACTTCAATGTCGTATTCCCGAGCATCGAGACCGAGCGATCGATAAAAACCGGCGCGCTGGATATCATTGAGATACATTGTCGCGAACACCGACAGCAAGAAGAAACGGCACCAAAGCTTAGCGCGCCAATCGTTCAACATCTGAGGCTGAGCTCTCATCACCGCATCAAAGAAATCTCCGTGGCGGTTTTCATCTTGGCACCAATTTTCAAAGAATCGGAAAATCGGATAAATCTGGTCTTCAGGATGCGCTTTTAAGTGCTGGTAAATCGTGATGTAGCGCCAATAACCGATCTTTTCAGACAAGTAAGTCGCGTAGAAAATAAACTTCGGCTTAAAGAATGTGTAACTGCGGCTCTTTGTCAAGAAACCCAAATCCAGGGACAAATTAAAGTCCGAGAGAGCTTTGTTAAGGAATCCGGCGTGCCGCGCTTCGTCCCGCGACATCAGGTTGAAACCCTCGGCGAGCACTGGATTTTTGTCCTTGAGCCTGCGTCCCAATTCTTTGTAAAGCAAGAACCCAGAAAACTCAGCGGTGCATGAACGTTCTAGAAACTCAATGAACAACTGGCGTTTTTCGCCGTCAATGTGATCCCAAGATTGAGCGAACTCCTCATCCCGCACAAAGTGGTTTTTGTTGTAGTCAACGCGGAACTCTTGGATAATTGCTTCTAGTTCGGCTTCATTTACCGAGATGTCCATTTTGGCCATCTCGTCAAAGTCTGTTGTGTAAAATCTCGGCGTGAGAATAGTTTCTTTGGCTGGGGCTTTCACTCCCGGCCGCAGTTCTTCAAAAGTGGGTTTTTTGAGGGAATCTACCATATTTTTATTGGATTTCTGCTTATAACTACTCGCTTGTTTCCATTGTCGGGTACTGCGGGCGATCGCGCTCGTGTATGTCCGGCCAGCGCTGGCGGCGCGCTTGCTTTGGCGCTCGGTTTGGCGCTCCCTGTGGAATCCAGGTCTAAGCTGCTGTAATTTCCACGCCCTCCAGTTTACCAAGCTCTCGCCCGCGCAAATATGTTGCTGGCGTTAAGAATTGCTACGCAAAATTACTCATGGGCTTCCAGACAGAAGGTATTGGGAAACCAAATTCTGCCTTTTGTCAGTTTATTAGGCTACCACACAAATAAATTCCCATGTCAAGCTGTTTAAACACCGCATAGAAAGTACAAAATGTATAGAGGGACTCCAATTCTAGAATAATCAGGCAGGACGGTCAGAAAATGAGCAATTTAGGTGTTAGTTACCTTTTATGGGCAGCTTGTTTTTTCGGCCCCTTCGGACTCCACCGCCTCTACAACGGCAAAATTGGTACGGGTTTGCTGTGGCTGTTTACCTTTGGTTTGTTTGGGTTTGGGCAATTGTTTGACTTGCTGCTGCTGCCGAACATGGTGGACGAACACCATGCCAGTCTCAGGGGCAAACTCGGCGTATCTCGCGAAGGTATACCGCTATATCCCAGCAGCGGGGCGATCGCCGCGACATACCCCAAGCCAACTCCAGACCAGTTAGGGGTTAAACTCCTGAAGGCAGCTTATACCAAGAACGGAAGATTATCTGTCACCCAAGGGGTGATGGCAACCGGCGCTACTTTTGCCGAAGTGGAAGAGGCTTTCACGGCAATGCTCAAAACCGGTTATGTGAGTATCGAGAACGATGCCGTAACTGGCGTCGTGATCTACCACTTTCACGAACTTTAGCTGCTGCGGGTGCGTTACCTAGGGGATTTTGTCTATTTTTCCAGAAGCTAATCGCTGACGCACCCTACTACTTGATATTGCTTACCGAGCAGTTGTTGCGGTTTTTCGAGTAAGCATTGCCGACAAAATCGGCTAGAATGTTTGTTTGTCTCTATAAGCAAGCAGAAAGTATTTAGCGTCATGGCAGTCCCTAAGAAGAAAACCTCCAAATCCAAGAAGAATATGCGTAAGGCCACATGGAAGCGCAAAGCTGTAGTGGCAGCTCAGAAAGCTCTGTCTCTGGGCAAATCAGTTCTGACTGGGCGTTCCAACAGCTTCGTGTATCCCGGCAATGAAGAAGAGGAGGAAGAATAGAAACGGAATACCGGGCATAGGGCGAACCCGATGCCCGATCGATCAATCCTTTTTTGCTGTTGGTAAAATCAGCATGGCATCGCCAAAGGAATAAAAGCGGTACTGTTGCTCGATCGCTTCTCGGTACAAATCCAACAGCCGAGGCCTTCCAATCATCGCACTTATCATCATCATCAAAGTAGAGCGGGGCAAGTGAAAATTGGTAATCATCCCCTCTACAACCCGCCACTTGTAGCCCGGGTAGATAAACAAATTGGTCGGGCCGCAAAAAGGTTGCAAGGAAAAATCGCCACTGGCGGCGGCCGCTCCCTCTAAAGCTCGCACTGCTGTGGTACCCACGGCAATGATCCGCCCGCCTCTGGCTTGAGTTTCCCGGATTTTCTCAACGGTGACGGGGGGTACTTCCACCCATTCCCCGTGCATTTTGTGAGCCGTCACGTCTGCCACCTCCACGGGGCGAAACGTCCCTACTCCGACGTGTAAGGTGACAAAAGTTTTTTCTATTCCCCGCTGTTCCAAGCGGCTGAACAATTCTTCGGTGAAGTGCAGGCCTGCTGTGGGGGCAGCCACGGCCCCAAGCCTCTCGGCATAAACAGTCTGGTACTGTTCCGCTGAAGCTTGGGAATTTTCGATGTAGGGCGGCAGGGGTATGTGGCCGTATTCGTCCAAAAACTTCGCCAGATTCTCATCTGTGGGGATGTCAAACTCTAACAGCCGTCCCCCTGTTGCGTCGTCCCTCTCTATAACTGTTGCAGTCAATCGACGACGATGCGGCATCGTGGCATCGGGAAGGCAACAGCAAGAAGCTGTGGTCGAGTCCTCACAGGCACGGGCGATGGGCTCAAACTCAATTTTTGCTCCCAACTTTAAGCGTTTCCCCGGTTTAACCAAAGCCAGCCAACAGTTGTGCTGCCGTTCTTCCATCAACAATATCTCCACAGCCGGGCCGTTGGGTTTGTGCCCGTAGAGCCTCGCTGGCAGCACGCGGGTGTTGTTCAGTACCAGCAAGTCGCCTGGTTGCAGCAAATCGGGTAAATCCCTAAAAATCCGGTGTTGGTGGCTGCTGGGAGAATCTACAGCCAGCAAGCGAGAACTGTCCCTCGGCACTACGGGATTTTGGGCAATGCGTGAGGGCGGAAGTTCGTAGTCGTAGCCGTCCAAAGACCAGTCCATCTCTGTCATCAAGTGAATTCCTGTGCGATCGATCTGTCAACTGGGTAACAAATTGGGTAAAAACCCCCATCCAAAGTCGGGTGCTTTTCCCCTTGTGGTCGCGGGTATAGCCCGCGAGGATAGAGGTGTAGCATCAGCTTTGCTCATAAGGATCGTTATGGAATACCTCTACTACATCGCCAATACTAGCCTTACTCTGAGAGTCGTGGATTACCTACGCACGGCTCATCATCTTCCTTTGCAATTTATCACTGTTATTCACCAAATTGACGGCTGGGTGGTAAAGGTGAAAATGAGCCAATATTTAACTCCAGAAATGCACGGGGATTTTCGGGCTTTTATGAACGAACTCGGGATTCCTTACGATCCTGAAATTCGCTTGCAAATGGCGCTTTGGAGCTTGGAAACCGGACAGTCGCCGCTTAGCGTGATGCGCCGCTACCAGGTGGCAGTGGTTTGTCACGGCAGCCCTGACCGCAAAGAAATTGAAGCGTTTCGCCAGCAGTTTGTCAAGGGTCTGGGATATTGCCCGGAAACTCTCGCCTAGATTGCTACGCATATAAATTAACTGTGATGACAGAACAGGAGAGGGAGAGAAGGAGAAAGCGGGAGAAGATTTAACGCTTTTTTCAGATCCGTTAAAGCTCAAGAGAGAAATGCGCGACAGCCTAGGCAAGTTAATAATTAAAAATTACCTAGTGGCATTGCTTTGAGATTTTACCCTCTAAATTTTAATTATATATTTTTAATTGCTAAAAGCCGAGCGAATGTATTCTTGCAGGGTGAGTCGGTAGTTTCCTGCAACGGCGGATTGAGGGTTCGCTGCTGTTAATGGTGGTAATATTTGGTTAGTGTTTTTTTGTGAAGGTTCGCACCTGACTAAAGCGACATCAAAGCGACAATAATTATTGGCTAAATCTGGATAAGTGCTTAAAAATATTTCTGCTGTTTGCCAAAGTTTGGCTTGTTTTGTGGTAGTAACAGCCAACATTCCACCAGCATCCCAATTTCCCCGGCGGCGAGTTTTTACCTCTACAAATGCTAATGTTCGGGATGTGTGATTGGGAAGACCTCGGTTTTTTGCGCTTTCTTCATCTCTTCCGAGTGCGATGATGTCAATCTCTCCCCAGCGACAGTGCCACTGCCGGTGCAGGATTTCCCAACCTTGCTGCTGCAACCAGTCGGCGACTAAGTTTTCTCCCAATGTGCCGATATCCCGAGAGTTTGGGGATTGGCGGCAATTGGAGTCAGCCGTCGCTAACGGGCGATCGCGCTTTCTGGTAGAATTCAATTCTGAACTGTCACGACTGCCCATTAGCTTGAACTTGTATGATGATTTCTCGAATTCGCCAACATCGCAAAAATATTTATACTTTCTTGCTGAGTTTTGTTATTTTAGCAGTAATTGCCGCTGGGGCGATCGGTATTAATCCCGCACCTGCTTTCGCTTTGGATCACGACAAAGAAATCCTAGTCGGCGCTGATTTTACTGGCCAAGTTCTGACTGACGACAGTTTTAATAAAGCCAATCTTCGCAATAGCAATTTTACTAATGCAGATTTGCGCGGCGTCAGCTTTTTTGCTGCCAATATGGAAGAAGCAAATTTAGAAGGCGCTAATTTCACGGGTGCTACTTTAGATTTGGCTCGCATGATGAAAGCGAATTTAACTAATGCTATCCTTGAGGGTGCTTTCGCTTACAATACCAGACTCGAAGGAGCAGTCATTGACGGTGCAGATTTTACTGATACACTGCTGCGAGACGATATGATAGAAAAACTTTGTAAAGTGGCAAAAGGTACTAATCCCGTGACGGGTAGAGATACTCGCGAAACTCTTTTTTGCGATTATTAAAAGGGTCGTTGGATAAAGGAATAAAGTCCTTAGTACAAACAGGATTGTAGTAAGGACTTTATTACTTATATCAGTTAAAAAAATGTAACTGCAGGCAAGCTTCCAACCTATATCGAAGGAGTCATCCCCAATCTACAATCTAAAATCTAAAAGGGTATTAGCCCCAAGGCACAGATGTTAAATCGTAAAAATTAACTTGACGCAGCCGCTCTAATTCCTTGAGCCATTCTTGTTCGGCACAGAATAGTTGGTGATACTCTATAGCCTCTTCGCCACTGCTAGCGGCCTTGGCTTTTTCCCACATATTGAGTGCAATTCGGCGGCGCTTCATGCTGATAATTTGCTCGATACAGGCGAGGGCAGATCTAATGACTAGAGGTGCGCGATAAACGTTTCTTTCTGAGAACTCATTTAAGTGAAATAAATGCGAGATTTGATTTAGTTGATTGGGATATTCAATGAAGCTATCTTGCAATTTCAAGATTAACTCTGAAGGCGCTACTTGTAAAGACATTTTGTGCAATATTTCTGAATTCACAATCTGGTGCCACAAAAATCTGTGGTGAGAAAGGCTAAACTGCAGATCTCTAGCTTCTATTGCTTCTCTGACATCTTGGCGATATTCGGGACAGTGCAAATAAATCTGCAATAATTGCGCTTCTGCTTCTTCTAAAAGACTGCGGGCTACGGCAGATAAGGTGGATTGTGAGTTTTTGTTTTCGCCGGTTGCACGCTGCTTTTTATATTGTTTGTTCGGCTTCAGCTTGTTTCTAATTAACAGGGGCATTGTTAAAGATTCGTCTTGACTCTGCCGCTTTGCCCAATCGCTGACTACTTGATTGAGCAAGTTTTCAGCGATCATTTTTGTGAGTCTAAAATCTCCTTTACTGAGAATCTCGGCGCACTTTTGCAGGTAATGTGCTAGCTGATTGTCGTCAGTGATATTGGTTAATAAATTAATGATTTTTTTTGTGACTTGCTGGGAAGTATCGGCTTGCTTCAAATCTTGATTGACGAGCATTTGTTGCAATTGCCAGTCTAGCCACAACGGAGCATTTTCCAGCAATTCTCGATATTGTTCTGGGGAGTAAGTTTTGAGATATTCGTCGGCATCTTTGCCGTCGGGAATGTTGAGTACCCGCAGTTGCACTTCTCCTTGATAAGCGAGTTTTTCTATTTCTCCAATTGCGCGTTCTGCAGCTTGAGTTCCTGCTTTGTCGGCGTCGAAGTTGAGGATAATTTGTTTGGAGTCAGTGTACCGCAATAACTGCCGCACTTGGTTTAAACTTAAGGCTGTGCCGAGGGAAGCGACGGCGTTGGAGATGCCGGCGGCGTGAAGTGCGATCGCATCAAAGTACCCCTCTACAACCACTGCGCGATCGGCTTTGCTAATGGCTGTTTTCGCTGTATCTAAGGCGAATAAAGTTTTGCCTTTGTCGAACAGTTCTGTTTCGGGAGAATTGAGGTATTTCGGCTGTTCGTCGCCGAGAGCTCTGCCGCCGAAACCGATGACTCTGCCTTGGGTGTCGCGAATGGGAATCATAATGCGATTGCGGAAGCGATCGTAATAACCGCTGCCGCCATTTTTTCGGGGTACAATTAATCCAGCTTGTTCTACTAATTGCGCCGGATAGTTTTTCTGTTCTACTAAATAACTGTAAAGTGCTTCCCAACCTTGGGGTGCATAACCTAATTGAAATTGTTGGATAGTTTCTTCGCTGAGCTGGCGCTCTGATTTGAGATATGCTAACGGTTCTTCTCCTTGGGTTTGCCGCAAAGCGTGTTCGTAAAAGTTGGCTGTTAGTGCTGAGATTTCATAGAGTTGTTCCCTCAGAGAAATTTGGCGCTGCAATTCTTGTCGGTGTTCTGGTTCGACAGTTTTGACGGGAACTTGATAATTTTTAGCTAATTCTAATACTACTTCGCTGAAAGGGCGTTTCTCCAATTCCATGAGGAACTTAAAAGCATTGCCGCCTGCACCGCAGCCGAAACAATAATACATTTGTTTGCCGGGACTGACTGTAAAGCTGGGAGATTTTTCGTCGTGAAAAGGACACAAACCTACAAATTCTTTGCCGCGTTTTCGCAACACGACGCGGCCGGAAATGACATCTACTATGTCGGCTCTTTGTTTAACTTCTTCGATTGTTTCTGGATGCAGCCGAGGAACTTGCATAGGGCGATTTTAGGGAAATTGAAAGTATAGCGGAAGGAAGAAGGAAGTTCGGCAACGGATTCTGTAACGGATGTAACGGATGTAACGGATGTAACGGATGTCAGGAAGAAGGAAGAAGTAAAAAGACCCTTCAGCTTGGCGATAGGATAAACAGAAGGAAGAAGGAAGAAAAGCTAGGGTTTTAGCAAGTGAGAAAGTGTGAATCGTCCTAGGGATTGCTATATGTTTATTGGGAGCGATCGCACTTTAGTAAAGCACAAAACTGACTTTCAGGACTTGCACATAAAAACTCAATCGTTCCGGTTTTTTGTACCAGGGCTGCTCGCTGTTAATATGTGTTTTCTTAAAAAAACGGTTTCTCCGTAAGGCATAACTTTATTGTAAGATATTTACACTAACTGTAAGGAGCATCGAAAATAATGCGAATTTTAATGATGGGCGGTACTCGGTTTATCGGGGTTTATCTTACTAAGATTTTAGCAGCACAAGGGCATGAAGTGGTGTTGTTTAACCGGGGCAACAAGCCGGTACCAGTTGCGGGCGTAAAACAGATTCAGGGCGATCGCACTAATGTCGAACAACTGCAAGAAAAGTTATCGACGGTCGAGTTTGACGCTGTTTTTGACAACAACGGTCGCGAACTCAGCGATACAAAGCCTTTAGCTGAAATATTTAAAGGGCGGGTGCAGCACTTTGTTTACATGAGCTCTGCGGGGGTTTATTTGAAGTCGGATCAAATGCCTCATATCGAAGGGGACGCTACCGATCCTAAAAGCCGGCACTTGGGTAAATGCGAAACCGAAAATTACTTGGCCGCATCGGGTTTGCCTTGGACTTCGATTCGCCCGACTTACATTTACGGCCCCCAAAATTATAACGATTTAGAGGCTTGGTTTTTCGATCGCATTGTGCGCGATCGACCGATTCCGATTCCCGGTAACGGAATGCACTTCACCCAGTTAGGGCACTGTCAGGATTTGGCTAAAGCAATGGCGGCGGTTTTGGGCAACTCTAGGGCGATCGGGCAAATTTACAACGTTTCGGGCGATCGATTTGTCACCTTTGACGGTTTAGCCCGCGCCTGCATTCAAGCTGCAGGCCAATCCCCTGATGCTATTAAGATTGTACACTACGATCCGAAACAATTTGACTTCGGCAAAAAGAAAGCTTTTCCGATGCGATTGCAGCACTTTTTTGCTTCAGTTAATAAAGCTGTCACCGATCTTAACTGGCAGCCGGAATTTGACTTACTTTCTGGATTGAAAGATTCTTTTCAGAATGATTATGTAGTTTCGGGGCGGGACAAAGCTGAGATAGATTTTTCAGTCGATGATGAAATTTTGAAATCGGTTCAAAGTTAAGTTAGAGTGGGAGCATCCCCATGCCAGCAAAAATCTAGAACCCCACCCTAACCCTCCCCTTACTAAGGGGAGGGAACAAGAAAGAAAGCAAACAGACTGTCACAGTAAAGTTCGCACCGCGCACCTTACATCAAAACCAAAGATAGCTACTTAAAGGCGATCGCAAAACTCAACAATGACACGTCTGTTTTAATTATTGAAATTCAAGTTCTAAATCGATCGGCATTAGACCAGCTAACTTTGTACAATACAGCAAAAACTAATGGAACTAAATTAATCATTGAAGAACTGCACAAGGGATTTCACCCTAAAATTGATTTTATTGAAATTCAAACTCCCCACTTGCGGTTCAACCCATTAAAAAATTTAGAGAGCCCATGTTAGAATTTTCAAATGCGGAAGATGTGACAGCTTGGTTGAAAGCTAATTCTCCAAACGATTAGGAAACATTAGGTGAATTTCATGCTTGGAATAACACTCGGCAATCGCTACAGTATTATCCGTCACTTGGGAGGCGGCGGATTTGCTCAAACTTATTTAGCTGAAGATAAGCAGCTACCAGGCAATCACCTCTGCGTCGTCAAGCAGCTTAAACCTCACGCAACAGATCCCGAAACTCTAAAGGTAGCAAGACGTTTATTCGATACTGAAGCACAAGTTTTGTACAAGTTGGGAAATCACGATCGCATTCCCCGACTTTTTGCTTACTTTGAAGAAAATCAAGAGTTTTATCTAGTTCAAGAATTTATAGAAGGTCACGATTTAAGTCAAGAAATTACGCCCGCTTCTCCGGGAAATGCGGGAGTCATGCAGGAAGAGCAAGTCATTTGTATATTGCAAGAAATTCTCGAAATTTTAGACTTTGTACACCAGCAAAATGTGATTCACCGCGATGTCAATCCCCGTAATATTCTCCGCCGAGATAGAGACGAAAAATTAGTTTTAATTGACTTCGGCGCAGTCAAAGAAATTACTACTCAAATCACCACTCCTCAGCCCAAGAATAGCTTGAGTGTGAGCATCGGTACTCCCGGTTATATGCCCAGCGAACAAGCTCACGGCAACCCGAAACTCAGCAGCGATATCTATGCCGCAGGTGCGATCGCAATTCAGTTCCTCACTGGCATAAATCCTCACCAAATGCCAAAAAACCCCGATACAGAGGAAATTATATGGCAGGACAAAACATCAGTCAGTCCTGAATTTGCGAAGATTTTAGACAAGATGGTAAAGTACGATTTTCGGCAACGTTATTCTAGTGCCGGCGAAACGCTGCAAGCTATTAAAGAATTGAAAAATTCTTTCAGCGGTACAGTTCCTGTATGGCCTCCGGTTGCTGCTGCGAAGGGGCCTGTAAAATCCCGAAAAAAACTGTATTTAAAAATATTGTCGATCGCCAGTTTAATTGGCATCAGTATTATAGCATCTATTTATGGTGTAAACACTTTTAATTCTGCCAATGCAACTGACCTCTACAACCGAGGCAATACTCTTTACAATTTAAGTCGATTTGAAGAAGCTCTGGCCGCTTACGAGGGAGCTATAAATCTCAGACCGGACTACGCGGAAGTTTGGCAGGAAAAGGCCAAAACTTTATATGAATTGAAAAAATACCAAGAATCGCAGTCAGCTTATGATAAAGCCATAGAATTAAAGCCGGAATACTTGGAAGCTTGGACGGGACGCGGTTATGCTTTGGATAAGTTGCAACAACCTCAAGAGGCGATCGCCTCTTTTGATAACGCTTTGAAAATCCAGCCCGACTATGCCGCAGCCTGGGAAGGTAGAGGCGATGTTCTATTAGATTCGCAGCGGTACGAAGAAGCGATCGCTTCCTACGAAAAAGCCGTAGAATTTCAGCCTAACTTGTACCGTGCTTGGTACAATCGCGGACAAGCTTACCAAAAATTAAAACAGTACGATCGAGCCGTCGAATCCTATCAAAAAGCAGTTGAAATCAAATTCGACAATTATGAAGCTTGGTACAATTTAGGCAATGTTTTCCTAGAAGTGAACAAAAATCAAGAAGCTTTTGAAGCCTACGAAAAAGCCGTGCGGTTTCAGCCAAAATTTTATCAAGCCTGGTACAGTAAAGGCATCGCTTTGCTGAAAATGCGGAGGCCTGAAGAAGCGGTAGAAGCTTACGAAAAAGCTGTTAAATTAAAACCGGATTATTATCAAGCGTGGTACAATTTAGGTTGGTCATATCACGAATTACGCAAGTACGAACAAGCAATTGAGTGTTACAACAGAGCCTTAGACTTAAACCCGAAAGAATATCAAGCGTGGTACAATAGAGGCAATGCCCAGTACAATTTGAAACGGTATGAAGATGCGATCGTCTCTTACAATGAAGCCGTTTATGTTAAGCAAGATTACTCCGAAGCCTGGTATAGTCGCGGCAATGCACTTGTGGCGGTAAAAAGATACGAAGATGCGATCGCCTCCTATGACAAAGCAATTCGCTACAAACCGGATTACGGAGCGGCAATGGAAGCAAAAAAGCGGGCAGAAAGTCAGCTAGGAAGCAGCCCGCTAGAATCCCAACCACAACAATAATTGTTATTAGTCCCCCTCTGCTAGGACGAGAGGCAAGTGTAGTAGCGATTTCACGATCCGAACGATCGTGGGGTAGGTTATCTTTTAGCGAACAGCGGGAGCAATTACGGTAACTCGGCGGCTGTCTACTAACATCGGCCAAAAACCTCGATCGCTCAATGCTTTTACAGCAGCAGTAGCGGCGTTTTGATCCGTTGTATAAGCAACGAATAAAAAGGGACGCTGGCCGTAGGAAGCTAAGCCTACTTGCGTGCCTAATGCTTGCCTGACTTGGGCAGCTAATTCCGGTTGGTTGAAGTAATCTACTAACACTGCATAACCAGGGCCCAGGGGTTGGGGATTGAAGGCAAGATTGCCCGTTGAAGGATTGGTGATTGGTTCAGAACCTGGTGCTGGCTGAGGGTTGTAGACTGGCAAATTTTGGGGTAGTGCCGCTGCGGGCGATCGTACTACGTAAGCTTGCAATCCGACAACATCTTCGATGTATTTAACCCAATCGCTGGCGATTTGCGAGTCCCGAAAGCCGCCAACTCGCGTCACCGTGTCGTTGATGTACCGACAAACTGTGTTGTTAGTATTTCCGGGGAAAGAGCGTTTTGCTCTTTCTTGCTGTTCGGGTGTTGGGGTGACAATTAACAGTAGATATTCATCGGACTGGGGCGGTTGGCAGCTCGACTGAGCTTTAACAGAACTCGATAAAATTGTCAATACCAAAAGGGCGATCGAAGTAGCAGAAAATAGGGGGAGGGACAAAATATATTTGTACAATTTACCCCTAATTGTTGTTAGTTTTGTTGTCGAATATTTGGCTACTTTTTTCATGCGGGCTGTAGGGATGCGAGGGCATCGGGAATAGTTGGTGATGGTGCTTGAAATTCACCTGTCAGTACATATTCTAATCGCAGTTTCAACCAGGTGATGAAGACAGGATCGGTAGAAATAATAGCGGCGGCTGGCTGAGGGCATTTTGCTTTAACTTCTGCCATTGTTGGTGCTTCTAGGAAAGCCGGCTGTTTGACCAACCAGAAGTCTATTTGTTTTTCTTGTTCGTTGTAGTTGCGAGTTCTTTCTTTAAACACTTCATCTAGGGCTTCTTCTTCTAGCAAAAAGCGTTGGCTGGCTAAAACGTAGTAGTAGGTTTGCATTTTTCTCGGTTGTTAGAGGTTGACGGTTAGTGGTTAATGCCGCCTGTACCGGCCAGTTTTGCTGGTCAGGGGCGGGTTTGCCTAGTTGCGGTCGTTCGAGAGTTCTAGACTCTTGTGCCGTTTACTTTACCTTATTTGCTGTCATCTTGGGTAGATGCAGAGCAAGTCGCCTCAGAAAAATTGTTGGTGGTGAGAGTTGGGGGAGTTGTGAGAGTTGCGAGAGTTGCTGGTTTTTTGGGGATTTGGGCGATTATTTTTCGGGCTGGTGATTTTCGGGGAAATTTAGGTGACAATAGGAAATTAGATGGAATTGCAGGTTGAATAATTACCAATTATTGAGGCAATCTGGGGCTGTTAAACCTGATTGAGAGTGATTGGCAGATGAAAACACTTCGGACAGTTTTTGATTGCGAACCCTAAAAAAAGGCTTTCATGGTGATCAATGTGCTCGCGGGAAAATCAGGGGTTTGTGGCTACTACCTAAAAACTGTCCTAACTATTGTATTAAAAATGTAAAATGTGTGGATTGATTTCCTCTCGCCGGAATAGCCATCGCCCCGCTGGCACTTCCCCCATCCACCAAAAGCGATCGCCCTCCACCCGTGATCCAATAAGCTCAACAAATCAGCTAAATTTGTTGCCCACCTATTGCAGCCAAAGGCTAAACTAATCTAAGCTTTACCATAAAATTTTCTCCCCTTCATGAACATCGCTTATTTAGTCAACCAATATCCCAAAGTCAGCCACAGCTTTGTCCGCAGAGAAGTGCTAGCCGTTGAAAATTGCGGCATGAAAGTCGCACGTTATTCCATCCGATCCTGCGAGTCTGAACTCGTTGATGGGGCCGACAAACTAGAGCAAGAAGTGACTAAAGTAATCTTAGGAGTTGGTGTACAGGGGTTAGCGTGGGGTTTGCTGCGCGTTGCCGCAACTAGACCCATTCGATTCATCGAAGCTGTGCGGTTAATGTTCAAAGTTGGCTGGCACTCGGAACGGGGGATTTTGCTGCATCTAGCTTATTTAGCAGAAGCTTGCATTCTTTTAAATTGGTTTGCAGAATCCGGTACAGCACACGTTCACGCTCACTTCGGGACAAATTCGACAACAGTCGCAATGCTGTGCCGCGTGCTTGGCGGCCCCACTTACAGTTTCACCGTTCACGGCCCTGAAGAATTTGATAAAGCGACACTTCTTTCTTTAGACGAAAAAATTAAACGATCGACCTTTGTAGCCGCAGTTAGTTCCTTCGGTAAAAGTCAGCTTTTTCGGTGGTGCGATCGCACTTTTTGGTCAAAAATTCACGTCATACACTGCGGCGTAGATGCTGCATTTTTAGCTGCACCTTACGTCCCCATACCCGCAGCACCCCGCTTAGCTTGTATTGGGCGGCTCAGCGAACAAAAAGGTCATTTGTTATTGCTAGAAGCTGCTAACTTGCTAGCAGTTCAAGGCTTAGAGTTTAAGTTGGTACTGGTAGGAGACGGGCCGCTGCGATCGGATATTGAAAAGCAGATTCTGCAACTCGGCCTGCAAAATCATATAGAAATTACCGGCTGGGCCAGTGGCGATCGAGTTCAACAAGAGATTTTAGCTTCACGGGCAATGGTATTGCCGAGTTTTGCTGAAGGTTTGCCCGTCGTAATTATGGAAGCCCTCGCTCTCAATCGGCCCGTAATTAGCACTTATGTTGCTGGCATCCCCGAGCTCGTAGAACCCGGTGTTTGCGGTTGGTTAGTTCCTCCCGGTTCCGCAGAAGCATTAGCGGTAGCGATGCGCGCGGTATTGGAAGCACCTTTAGAAAAGCTAGAACAAATGGGGAAAACAGGAGCCGAGAGAGTTGCTCAACAACACAATGTTGATTTAGAGGCCAAAAAATTAGTCGCGCTGTTTGAGAGTGCTATTAAGCCGTGATTAAAAAAGTAGTAAGGCAATGCTGTTTCCCTACCCCAAAATAATCATTAGACCCCCTCGGATGTAACTCTCGCCCTATTAATGGTAGGGAAACGGCAGTGCCGTTTCCTGACTGTGGGTAATATTAATTCCGATGCCACCGGATTTGATATAACAAGGGCGAGCATGATGCCTATCCCATAATAAAATTCATTCTTTGTGGAACAGGCATCTTGCCTGTTTGTTTAATTAAAACGACCTACTTACAAAGTTTTTAAGGAATAGGAACAGACCGCAATAATCGATCGACAATTGCCTTAGCCCTCCTTCCGCCCGCCGGAATCAAACGGTGAGACAGTACGTGCGGCGCCACATACTTAACATCATCATCAGTAGCAAAATCCCGGCCCTCCATAAATGCCAAAGCCTGGGACGCCCGGTGCAAAGCCACCGCACCCCGGGGACTCACCCCGAGAGTAATCTCCTCATCTTCCCGCGTCGATCGCACCAAATCTACAATATACTGTTTCAACGAGCCTTCCACCTTCACAGCAGCGCACAACCGACGCAATTCCTGCACTTCTTCCAAAGAAATACAAGGCTGCAAATCTTCAACAGCAAAAGTATCAGAAAGCCGTTCCAACATTTGCAACTCTTCCAACGCAGCGGGATACCCCAAAGTCAAAGACAAAGTAAACCGATCCATCTGGGCTTCCGGTAGCGGAAAAGTGCCTTGATATTCGATCGGGTTCTGAGTCGCAATCACAAAAAACGGCGTCGGAACATTCCGAGAAACTCCATCTACTGTCACCTGCTTTTCTTCCATTACCTCCAGCAAAGCTGACTGAGTTCGCGGCGTCGCCCGATTGATTTCATCGGCAAGCAAAACATTAGCAAAAACTGGCCCGGGCAAAAACTCAAACTCTCCGCTGCGCGGATTCCAAATATTAGTACCGGTGATATCCGTCGGCAACAAATCGGGAGTACACTGAATCCGCTGAAACTTCCCATCGAGCGATCGCGCCAAAGACTTCGCCAGCAGCGTTTTTCCCACACCCGGCACGTCTTCCAGCAGCGCGTGCCCCCCCGAAAGCACGGCTACCAGCACCAAGCGAATAGCATCCGCTTTGCCGACCATAGTTTTGCCTAGATTTTGTTTGAGTCGCTCAATATGTTGTCTCATATCCCTGATTGCTAATTGCTAATTGCTAATTGTGGATCAAACATCAAATTGCCAAAATCTTGAGTCTTTGCCTTGCGGACTGCGGATTTGTACAACTAGAATTTAGTCTGACTCATCTTGCACCATTTTTAAAACCGATCGCCCGTTCTAGATCACATAATTATTAGACTTTAGCAGTTAATACGCTTCTAGCAATATCGCAATCTGCCTGAATTTGAGTTTTGAGAGCATCCAGAGAAGCGAATTTTTGTTCGGGTCGCAAAAACTCTACCAAACTCGCACTCAAGGTTTGACCGTACAAATCCCCAGACCAATCTAACAGGTGAACTTCCACAGTGGGTTGCAGGCCGTCTACCGTCGGGCGGCAGCCAACATTCATCACCCCATTGACAAAAGATAAATTTGATGCTGCGCCGGGAATTAGAGATTTGGGATTTTCCCGCTGATAGGAAGAACTTTCCTCTTTCATCTTTTCCCATCCATGCTTCAGCGAGACTCGCACCGCGTAAACGCCAAAACGTGGCAAAAATTTTTCCGGCGGCAGTTCGATATTAGCAGTAGGAAATCCGATCGTCCTGCCCAGCCGCTGTCCGCCAACCACAGATCCCACCAAACTGTAAGGTCGCCCCAGCAACTGATTCGCTCTTCTGAGGTCGCCGGATGCCAGACCTTCGCGGATTGCAGAACTGCTGATCCGATCGCCCTCACCGCAATTGTGCAGGGGTACAAGAGCAACATCAATACCGTAACCCGACGCGATCGACTGTAAATCCACAGCCGTTCCAGCGCGTCCCCGTCCAAACCGAAAATCAACCCCCACACTAATTCGACTCGCTTTTAGTTGCCGCACCAAAATTTCCTCGACAAACTCACAAGCAGTCAAAGCCGCCAATTCTCGATCGAACGGCAGCAGCACAAGTTGCTCGACGCCCATTGCTGCGAGCAATTCTACCTTTTCTGCCAGAGGTGTCAGCAGTTTTTTCTGTTGACCCGTAAAGAATTCTTGCGGGTGGGGATCGAATGTCACCACAGTGCCGTAAAGCCGATCGACCCCATCAGAATCGCGACCAGAGAAGCTGTTGCCCTCTGCCTTGGGGCCTATCAAACCATCGAAATTATGGCTGCTGCCAGCTCGATCGGGCGGTGCTGCTGAGTCGTTGTAGCAGGTCGCCGGAGGTTCGCTTTCCAAATTTTCATCTCTGCCAGCGTTGGAGCGCAAGTTTGGCCCCGACGCAAGAATCGTCGCAGAATTTTGCTCAGGCGATCGATTTAAAATTGGCTGCACGACTTGTCGATGCCCTAGGTGCAAACCATCAAAGTTTCCCAAGGCAACAGAAGTAGGAGTCAGAGCAGCGGTACAAGAAGAAGTTACCCACACGCTTAAAATTTTGACATACTTAGCCAGATTGCGATCGCCAGTCGATGTTAGATTTTAGATTTTAGATTTTAGAATTGACTCCCCAGAAAAATCTGGAAGCTCGAACTAGGGTCTAAACTTTTTGGTTTTCCACGACAGGAGTACGTGGCACGGTATCCGTCCTTGAGTGAGGTCAGCCCTCGCTTAAATTTCAGATTTCACAGATCATCGAGATTTCAGAACCATCTGACAAGCTCAAATCCCTCAGACAGACACTTGAGGCGCTTGCACCGACGCTTCAGACAAATCGTTATCAGGAGGCAGCAATTGTAACGACAAACCTTCCCGCGCCATCAAACTATTCGGGAACCTTTGAGCCACTTGTTCTCCCACCCTGTCTAAAAACTCGTCATTGTGCAGCGGGTCGTGGTGAAAAATCACCAACTTTTTGACATTAGCAGCCTTTGCCACCTTCACCGCTTCCTGCCAAGTCGAATGTCCCCAGCCGACCTTGCTGCTTTTCTCCGCATAATACTCCTCATCGGTATAAGTAGCGTCGTAGATCAGCACGTCAGCATCCTGAGCCAAATACACCACATTTTCGTCTAAACGATCGGGAAAATGTTCGGTATCAGTCACATAAGCAGCCGAATACCCCCGCCAGTTGACGCGGTAGCCTATAGCTTCCCCCGGATGGTTCAGCAAAGCAGTTTCCACCTTAATCTCTCCGAGTTCCAGCGGTTGGCCCACTTCTATATCGTTAAATTTCAGATCTGCCCCCATAATTTGCAGGGGCACCGGAAAATTGGGGTGCAGCATCTGGTCGTGGAGCCGCTGCTGGATAGTAGCCTTATTAGGAGCAATAGCCCCATAGATGTGAAAACAATTGCCCGGAATAAAAGCTGGGACAAAAAATGGGAATCCTTGAATGTGATCCCAGTGAGAGTGCGTAAAAAACATATGAGCTTTTACGGGCATCTGGGAAAGGAGAGTTTGTCCCAAAACCCGCAATCCAGTACCACCATCGAAAATTAGGCGACTGTCACCCACTCGCATTTCTACACAGGGCGTGTTGCCCCCGTAACGTACTGTTTCTGCCCCGGGAGACGCTATGCTACCTCTAACGCCCCAGAAGTGAACCGTGAATTGGTTTTGCATACTAGACATGGGTTTTCTTGCAAGATTGTTCCGGCGAGTTATCGGTAAGGTGTTTACATATTAGTCAGGGCTTTACCATCAAACCCAAGTTCTTTGACGGTCGAGTTCCCCACTTGTTGGAAGTGCCCAGAGTCTCGCTCATCGCGAGAATGCAAAACTGTTGGGCTTGACAACTGAGCAATAAATTACAAGGTAGACTAATCAAGTCTCGATCGTAACTATTCTTTTCCTCTCTCCACTAGCCTAACCTTCGCAGACACACTTTGGGGCCGAAGTTCTGTATGAGTTTGGTCAAAAGCCGCTGTTTTTCCAGCCTCCGCACTTGCCGAACACGATCGCGCGGTCGGTTGCTTGCCTTACTGCTTTACGGGTTTGAACCCGGATGAGGGCCTTCCTGCTATCTAGTCGGGTTGAGGGACAATAATATGCAGGTGGCGGGGCTGTTTTACCCCGAGATCTGGCCGATCTTGCCGATCGGGCGTAAAGGCGCCTCTACAATAATGACGGTTAATTTACCCGACTTGAGATGCTCCCGCCATTTAACCCCTGCCCAAGAGCATCAGGGACTCCTTTTTACCAGAACCCGGTTGAATTAACTCAACTCCCATTAATTCAAAAATCTTAGCAGTTTAAGAAGGCTTCTGCTATTAATTATCAACCAATACTGTCTGGATTCTCGACCCGCCCAGAGGCTGCGGTTCGTCCCGCTAGCGGTCAAGCTGAACCCAGCCTCATCTGACACTGCGGTAGCAGCGAGAGTCCGGGCCTGGGGGCAAAAGGCTAAATTTTCGTCGTGCATTTCTTGGCGGACGAACTGAATTACTCAAAATTCACCTATTTTCTGAGTGAAATTAAAAAAATTAGTTTTTTTGCTGCCATCAGGTTAACTCCGAGCGACCTTCTGTCTCAAGAGTGATGCAAAAATATTTGCTGTTAACCTGTCGTGCTTTTCTCCAAAATCTTCAATAGCTCTATTTTTGGTAATGATTTCTTGGAATTGGGCGCCGTTGCGGTACTCGCCACGGGTTGAAATTTCCGGTATCATAGAGTCTTAGACTCTTGTTTGCCGAGAATCTAAATCAGTGCTAAAAACGCCTGGATAACTTTAAGTTATTTTTCAAAAAAGTCAGTATGAATCAAGTTAAAAAAACTACAACCAAGCTGAATAGATCGCCTGTGAAAGTGTCCGATCGCACTTTGGAACTCGGTAATCTCCCCTTGAGCGACCTGTCTGTAGAAATGACTGATGGTCAAGCTTTGAGCCAATTTAGTTCGGACGATCGCTCGCCGGGAACCCCAACAGCCACAGACCGGACTGCCGAAACAATGCGCCGGAGGGCAGAGGGCAAGAGCGAGTCGGCCCGATCGCCTGTGGTTTCTACTGCGTTTCTCAAGTGGCTGCTAGAGAGTTTGACTCGATCGAAAGGTTGGCTGGCAGTTGTCACGCTGGCAGGAGTTTGGGGGTTGTGGAACAGTGAGTTACTGTTTTCCACAGGCCTGGGGATAGCAGCGATGATGCTGGTTTACCGAGGGCAGTCGTGGGACTGGCAATTGCTGCGAGCAAAAGGCGAACAATTTTGGGAGGGCCCGAACCGCCGATTTGTTTTAGCGGTGGGTACGGGCGGCATTGCTACCTTGGGCGCTTACATGAGTTTTGCGATTTGGGCTGACTCCGAGAGCCACTGGATGGCTTTGAACCTGATTTTGCAGAATTTGGGCACGATCGCTATTGCAGGGCTGTTGCTGCGGCAAGGGTTGAGTCTGGGGGCCGCAAAAGATGAAGTGGCGCTCGATCGCATCTTGGCGGATTTGACTGATGCTGACCCCGTGAAGCGTTTAATTGCAGTGCGGCAAATGACCGATTTGGTGAATCGGGGTGGGTTTGGCCCTGTGAGCTCTGTCAAAAGTTCGATCGCCCGTTCCCGCGCTGCCGAGTGCTTTCGCCTGATGCTGAGTCGGGAACCAGAAGCTTTAGTCCGCAATGCCCTTCTCGAAGGTTTGCAGACTTGGGACGCTACTTATGGCTTTGCTCTAAAATCCAAAAATCAAGTCATCGACTACTAGCTGACCGTCAAAAGCGTAAAAAGTAATTCGATGAATATTCGGAGCTTTTACGCGCAGGGGAGCTCTAGGGGCGATCGGAGAATTAGACCCGACTAGATTGGGCGCCGGCATTTCATCCTGAACAATTGCGTTGCCGTCAATGTCACAAGCAGATAAAACAGTTCGTCGCGAACTGGTGACCAGTCCTGACACGCTGCGAACTGGATACTTAAAACTTACTTCTATCAGTCCGCTTTTGGGGGCCCCCATTAACACTGTTGCCGCAGATCCCGTAAAAAATGCTGGGTTTGAAGGTTGGATGGCGACGGCATTGCTAAAAGTCACCCCCCAATGTGCAAACTGATGTTCTACTACTTCAAAGCATTTCAAGTCTTCTAAAGCTACGCGGACTATCGCCGGTACCGTGGCGCGCGATCGCACCTCTGACCCTGCGCCTGAGCGTTCTGGAATGGCAACAAAAGACTTTTTGCCGTTTAAATCCATGCTTCGACAGGCTGTATCAAATTCTGCAAACCCGTCAGATAGAAGACTTTTCGCATCAACCATAAAACCCTCGCGATCCCGTTTCCTGAGCAGTTGCATTTTTAGTAGACCTCCCTGAGATTAGTTGTTTCTTGTGTTTTGGAATTGATAACGGCGAGGCCCGTGATTGCCAAACCTGCAATTAGGAATCGAAACCCCATCGCCCGCCCTCCAACAAAGACTTTCGACCTCAAAAGCCACTGCTCCGCAAAATATCGTGATTAATGATTTGTGATTGGCGAGCGTCGGCCAACCTGCCTCCTGCCTGAAAGCGAGTTCTAATACTCCTCCTTTCCGAGCGTCTGCTTTCCGGCTTGGCGAACAGACTCTATTTCGTTGAGGGGTCTTACCCATCATTTTGCTATTATCTCCGATCGGCGGTAGTTTGCAAGGCTAAGGATAACTACACAGGCAAATTGCCCAAATCGCAAAACTTACTTGCTGTCTGTAGTTTCACGCTTCACCTGTACTAAAATAGATTTAAATCATTACTCAATCTTTACAAAAACGCCACCAGCTTTGCAAGTTTTTTAAACAAAGACGGGGCGGCTCAAAAGAATCTAAAATATAACAGCGATTGAGGTTAATTTATGCTTGTGCCCCTCGGCTTCGGTCAGCGCTCAATAGTTACTTCTCTCGGCAGAATGGTTTACTACACTGCTGAAAAAATGCCTTGGATGGGGTTGCCGACCTCAACTTCGGAAAATCAACCCAACTTAGTATTTTTTCACGGTTTTGGCGGCGGGTCGAGTGCCTACGAATGGTCGAAAGTTTATCCGGCTTTTGCGGCAGAATACCGAATTTTAGCACCTGATTTAATCGGTTGGGGGCGATCGGAACATCCGGCAAGAAATTATCAGGTAGAAGATTATATCACAATTCTGATTGAATTTCTAGAAAAAACTTGCGGCAGTCCGACAGATGTGATTGCTTCTTCGCTGACAGGGGCGATCGCGATTCGAGCTGCGATCGCACGGCCGGATCTCTTTAAATCCCTGATTTTGACCATACCCAGCGGTTTGTCGGACTTCGGACAAGATTACGGCACCAGTTTCTTCGCTAAGCTAGTGGGTACGCCGATTTTAGACAAATTGCTCTACAGTACCGGCATCGCCACAGACGGTGGCATCCGTAGCTTCCTAGAACAGCGCCAATTTGCCGATTCCCGCCGCGTTTATCAAGAAATTGTTGATGCTTACCTCGCATCTGCTTTGGAACCAAATGCAGAATATGCCGCCCTGTCTTTTGTGCGGGGAGATTTGTGCTTTGATTTGTCGCTGTACATCACTCAGCTAACAACGCCGACCGCGATTATTTGGGGAGAAAAATCGCAGTTTACCGGGCCCGATATCGGCCAGCGGTTGGCAAACCTCAACCCCGAAGCAATCAAAGTTTTTCAACCTTTGGAAAACGTAGGTTTGACTCCGCAGTTAGAACTTCCCGCTGTCACGATTGGCTTAATTCGGCAATACTTAAAATTGCTTTCCGAAGGGTGAAGAAGTTCGGCAACGGATTTTTTAACGGATGCAAACGGATGTCACGGATAGAGGTTCCAGGTTCGAGGGAAGAAGGAAGATTAATTCCCCACTACCCATAGATGTCAACTTAATCCTAAAGACCGCTGTATCTCTCGTTTATATCCAAGTCTATATCCCCCTAAATCCCCCTTAATAAGGGGGACTTTGACAATAATCTTGTCCCCCCCTTTCTTAAGGGGGCTAGGGGGGATCTAGACTCTGCTAGAAGCGAGATTTATCATGAATTTTAGTCTGAATTTGACACCAATAACCACTGACAACTGTCAACTGTCAACTGACAACTGACTACTAATTATTCTTTGACTCGCACGTCGATCACGCTGGCGTTGAAAATGTACTTGCTGCCTTCAAGCTCTAACGTAGTACCAATTTTGACTTTCGTATTACCTAAAACCGGGCCATTTTCAGTAAGTTGACCTTTTCCCTCTAAAGTAAACATCATATTTTTGCTGAAGGATTCTTCTTCTCTGGGGTCGGGGAGAGCTTTCAGAGTGCCGTTGGGCTGAGGAACTGCTAGGGTTCTGGTGAGAGTTTTGACAGATTTGATGGTAATCTGACCGGAGGGTTGATTGCGGATCACCACATTGATTTTATCACCTGGTTTGAACAAATCTTGAACGTTTGTTCCTTTGAGACCGATCGCAATTGCATCAATTTCTACAGGTTTGACACTGGTGCCGACTTGGGCGACGGAACCGCCAGAAGTGCCGGGAAAGAAGAAGATTCCGACTGCAACTAGCAGTACGATTAGAACGGCACCTACGTCTAGGATGCTGAGTTTGCCGAACAGCCGGCCTTGAGAATCCAAAATTTTCATAAATCGCCTATTATACTGATAGCGACAGGAGTATGTTTACAAGCTCAGGACTTACGCAGACATCGATGAAAAACAGATGCTGCTATTGCTGAGCTACTGCTGCCAATGACATACTTTATTGATGTGTAAGTCCTGAAGCTAAAAGATATTACCACAACGATAGCCCAAAATCCGCATGACTGGGGCACTTAACCCAGAAGGCAGTTGACGGCGGTTGGTTGGCCTTGGCTCGATCGCCCAGAAGCTGATGGCGCCGTTAAAAATTGACAAAAAGCTAGAATAGCAACTAAGCAGCCTCAAATTACGTCTGCCTATTTAGTGACTTTTCGAGTTTTTCCTCAAATTTTATCTAACTTCTGGCACCTATCACTCATGTTAAAAAGTTTTTGGTTGACTTGCCGGCGTACTTGTGGCCGGGGGATTTATCTGTTTCTGTCCCTGATGGTGGCTGCGGGTATCTGGGTGGTTTCCCCGGAACCGACTCAAGCATTTTCGTTGCCCGAACTGATTTTTCGAGGCATTCAAGTTATTCAATTGTCGAATATGTCCGATCGCCAAGAGGTGGCTATTGGCAGACAAATTAATCAGCAGTTAACGAACAGCCAGTTTAAGATTGACCGCGATCGGGACACTACAGAATATATCAACCGCATCGGTCAACGACTCGCTCAAGAAAGCACTCGCCCAAATATTCCTTATACTTTTCAAGTGATTGACGACGACACGATTAATGCTTTTGCAACTATGGGCGGTTTTGTTTATGTGAATAAAGGCTTGATGGCAGCGGCGGACAATGAGGCAGAATTGGCCAGTGTGATCGCCCACGAAATCGCTCACATTAATGCTCGCCACGCGATTCAACAAATGCGTCAAATGGCCATAGCTTCAGGTGTAGCTTCGGCAACTGGACTCGATCGATCTCAGGCGGTTCAGATAGGGGTGGAATTGGCTTTGCGGCGCCCCCACAGTCGCCAAGCTGAGTATGAAGCCGATCAGTTGGGATTGCAAACTATGGGGCGAGCAGGCTACGCTCAATCTGGGATGGTTGATTTTATGAAAAAGTTGCTCGACAAACCTTCTCCTCCTAGCATTTTGAGCACTCACCCGGCTACTGGCGATCGTATTGCTGCTATTTCGCAGGCTATAGATCCGGATCTTGCTAGCGGTGAAGGTTTGAATAATGAGGATTACAGGCTAGAAATCCGCAGACTTCTAGGTTCGTAGCAAACGTAAATCAGTCAGGCACTCTCTTATTTTCTCTTCTCTTCCCTTCTCTTTTCTTACTTCGCGATCTTCGCGTCTTCGCGGTTCGTTAAAAAACAAATCCAGTTACTAAGGTATGTCAGCACCAAGTTAATTTCGATTTAAGAGCTCGGACTTAAGCTGACATACCCTACAACGAAAACTTGATTTAACACTGCTGTTGAACAACAGAATCGATCGCAGGTTTCGGGGGTGCAATCGGCTGCGGCTTCAATTGCCTGACAACTTCGTCAAACGGCAAAATTCGGACTTGATTGTTAAATACATTTACTTGATAAACTCTGCGGTAGCTGAGGTCAAATCCTGTCAGCCAGCCGCTTTTGGGGTGATAAGCACCCGTGTCAATGTCCAACCACCCTTCGCCCCTGACTAATTCGCCCGGTCTGACCCCATGAAAGGTAAAGGTGATCGTGTGACCGGTGATAATTAATTTATTGGGAAAATAGGGTTTCGACATGGTGTGAAATTCCCTGCGAATCCAACACAGTTGTTCGATCGACTGTTCCTCGATCGACAGATGGGGGTCAACGCCGGCGTGAACCAGCCAGATGTCCCCTAAGTCCCGGTGCGTGGGGAGCGATCGCAGCCACTCTAAGTGTTTGTACGGCATCATCCCTGTATCTCTGTAGCTCGCTACTGTCGCATCGCCGCCACTGTAGAGCCAAGATTGCCACGCTCGCATATCCATCGGTGTCCCCGACAAAGCTTCCAGCATGAGTTGTTCGTGGTTGCCCAACAGAGTTTGGTAGGGGCTTTGCTGCACAAAATCTAATACCTGAGCGCTTTTGGGACCACGATCGATTAAGTCTCCCAAAAAATAGACGCGATCGTTCAAGCTGGGGGCAAGTGCCTCTAGCAGGGTCATTAAGCCATCGTAATGCCCGTGTACGTCCCCGATAACAATGCGCCGATGCTCCATTGTGTTTATCCGCTTCCCTGACTCAAAAGCCCCATCTCTACCTTATAGCATCTGATTTTGCTGCTATTTGCCTCTCCTCTTTTACGGTGGAGGGGTGTCACCCATTATACTGCTTTGTATAAAGATTCTGTAAAGCTCGCCAGTACCTGTTTGCGTAGCTACTGATAGAAACAGAGGCAAGCTGTTAATTGTGCTTCTGCAACTGCTGTTAGTGAGGCAAAGCTGTGAGTTATTTCACGCTTTAGGGTGCTTCAGCGATTAGGCGACGGATTAAGTCGAAAATAATCCTAGCTGACACACCCTAAAATACGAGCGAGCCTTAACGATTGTCACTGAGTCAAAGCTTTGAGGAATGTCTGGAGTTCTGCCAAAAAACCTTTCTTTTTTAAGGGTTTGGCAGGTGTGGTGGAGTCAGGATCGTCGGTTCCCAGAGCTTTGGCTAAAATCCGCTCTAAATCGTCTCCGACTGGTTTTTGGGCGGTTTCAGAAATTAGTTCGTATTGGTTGTTTGTTTCCAGCCACACTTGCCACGATTGGGGGTAGCAGCGGAATAAAGCAGCAGCGTCTAGGGGTCTGATGTAGTAGCAGGATTCAATTTTGCTGAGGAATCGATCGCGCAATTGGCGACCCGCATAGCCTATACCTATAGTGGCAACATCTTCCAAGCGCGGGTTGAGTAGAATTACTGGACGACCGGCCGCAGCTATGTAAAGTTGTTCGACTTGGGCCACTTCTACGGCTGCTGGATTGATCAAAAGGAAAAGTTGATCTTCGGGTGCTATTTTATCTTCAACAGGGCTGCGACTGCTACCCAAATCACTGACTTTAAACGGTGTTTCTCCCCAGTCGCGGCGCGCGAGGGCTGCCGCACCGGCGTCGGGAAAAAAGACTTTTACTCCGGGGTAGATTTCTTCAAATTCTGGGAGGAATTGTTCGGTGATAGACTGTGCTTGCAGGGCGATTTCTGGAAATACTAATTCGACTTGCAGTAGAGTTTTGCCGTCCGAGAGGGCAGCGGCGGTGGCAATGCGGGATTGGGCGATCGCCTCGTTGAGATCCTTGGGCAGTTCTGTCATTAATCTTATTATTGTTTTTACTCGATTTCTCTCAATCTAATTTTACCTGAGATATTGCACCATTCTCAATTACCTATTTAGGAACAGACAAGATGCCTGTTCCACAAGAAAATTTACTCTTTGTGGAACAGGCATCTTGCCTGTTCTTGAGAATGGTACAAGATGTAAGTTTGACCGCACTAAGCGACAAAAGCTAACACCGACACAGGCGAGCCGGAACCTCCCAAAAGACGCAAGATTCCGATAACTAAAGTGATGTTAGCCACAGGTAACAAGTCGAGATTTGCGAGATTTTCCAGCACTATTCGCTGCTTTTCCAATACCACTTTGTTAACCGCAAAACTTTCATCTCGCCCGGTATCGACTCCGTGGGTGTCGGTCCCTATTCCCGCGATAGAGCGTTCTTCTAGCAAAAATTGAGTGGCTGCTTTGCCAAATCCGGGAAAGTGGCAAATTCCGCGATCGTCTCGGTTAAAAAATGCTCCCTGATTATCCCATTTTTCTTGCCAGCCAGTATACAATAAAACTAGATTTCCGGGTTCTATAAGTTTGTGCTGCCGTTCCCAAGTCAATATATCATCAATTGTTAAAGTGTAGTCGGGATTGGCAAGACTTTGCTCTCGGATGTCGATCGCAATTGCGGGGGAAACTAGCGACTGCGGGGAATAACTATCAATGCTGGCGCCTCCTGCATAAAAGCTGTTGGGTGCGTTGATGTGAGTGCCGCTGTGTTCTCCCATTGAGAATTTTCGCAGGAAATACCCGTCTGTTTCTATTTGAGATACTGTGGCAATTTCTGCGGCTGGATCTCCTGGCCAAATGGGAATATTTGGATGAATTGCATGGGTTAAGTCTATAATTTGGCTGTAGGCGATCGTTTTTAAGTTATTTGAGTTGAAGTTGTTGGTCATCAGGTTAAATATATCTATTATTTATTAAACACAGTTGAGTTTTTGACCTTTTGCAAGTTCAATATAAAATATAAAATCTACAATCTAAAATTCGATTAGTCGATCGAGCGTTGCTTCCATCACATCCTTTGTTTGCCCGGAAACAGTATACACCAAAGCTTCTCGATAAACTCTCCCGGCTGGGTGTAGCACACCGTTAGCAGCACCACTAGAAACTGCAACCGCAGCGTGCCCGCAACGCACCGCTAAATCAATGGCTTGAGCTCGCAGCGCTAATTGTTCTGCTTTCGAGCTATGTTGAGATTGTGGGAATTTCTGTTTTAGCCGATCGAGCTTTTGCTCTAGTTTTTGGCAAGCCGCCGTTATAAAAGGTGAATTCTTAGCAGCCGCCGCTGCTGCAATTACATCCAATCCCGCTCGAATACAGCCAAAAGTACCCGGAACAAAATTCAGTATATTTTTGCTGTCGTTTTCCGAAATCCAGCCGACAGGTTTAAGTGAAATTATTTCCGATTCATGCAGCAACCAATTATCGAGAGTGGCTGTCACAGTATTAGTCGAGTTCATGGCGATTAACTGCATGATTTCGCTAAAAGCTATTTTACCCGATTCGCGTTCACTATTGGTAAAAGGCACTAAACCGAAAACAGCACGTTCGTCAGGAAGTACCGCCGCTACAATAAACTTTTGAAACAAGCCAAAACCTGTTACCCAAGGAACTTTTCCTGACAATAAATAGCCCGCTTTTGTGGGAGTTGCGGTGACTGCCGGATCGCCCGATCGCCTCAAATGCGAAAACCCAATACCCAAGCGTAACTCTTTTTGGGCGATCGCGGGCAAGTATCTGCTTTTTAGCATTTCATTGTCGCTGTTGGCAAGCATCCCAGTTGCGCTGTGGTGCTGAGTTTGCAGGAAAGACAAAGCGCCGGAATATCGAGCCGTCAATTCCTGATATTGGTAAAAAATCTCCGGTGCAATTTCAGCGCCGCCCCATTTTTGGGGAACTCGCAACGCTAAGAGCGATCGATCTTCCAATCCAGCAACTGCGGTTTTCAGCGCTTCCGAGTCGCTGTCGATAATTTCCGCGTGAGGTGCGACGCACTTTTGTAGGTAAGTTTCTGTGCTGTTGAGAATTTCTTGGGAATCCATTTTTTATAATTATTTTATAGCAGAGGTAGGGACACGGCACTGCCATGTCCCTACTACTCGCTCGCTCGGGGGGTGTACTTTATAAACGTATAATCGGCTTTATATTTATTCAAATTCTTATGAAGCGAGCCTAAAAGCCCGCCTCAAAACTAACTCACTACCAAACTTTCCAAGGAGCCTTTCCTTCATCCCAAAGTTCGTTTAAATACTTGTATTCTCGAAAAGTATCCATCGCAAAGAAGAAGCCCTCATGACGGTAAGCCATCAATTGTCCGTCTGCGGCCAAACGCTGCATCGGCTCTTGTTCTAAAATACAATCATCTCCCCCCAAATACTCAAATACCCGGCGGTTGAATATCATATATCCAATACTGATCCAGCCGTCAACTTGAGGTTTTTCAGAAAATTGAACTACGCGGCTATCGCTGTCTACATCCAAAATTCCAAAGCGAGAAATCGGACGAAATGTGGTGACAGTGGCCAGCTTCCCGTGAGACTTGTGAAATTCGAGCAAGGCGTCAATATTGACATCAGCTACTCCATCGCCGTATGTCACCATGAAATTCTCGCGATCGATATATTTTTCGATCCGTTTTACCCGCCCTCCTGTCATGCTTGCCGCGCCAGTTTCAGCCAGGGTAACATTAAAATCTTGTTCCAGATGTTCCTCGTGATAAGTGATGGCATTTTGGCGTCCCAGACAGATAGTAAAGTCATTGTTCATGGCTTCATAATTGAGGAAATATTCTTTAATCATGTTGCCGCGATAGCCCAAGCACACAATAAAGTTTTGGAAACCGTAGTGTGCATAGATTTTCATGATGTGCCAAATAATTGGATGCCCCCCCACCTCAACTAAGGGTTTGGGACGAAATTCTGTTTCTTCTCTGAGACGAGTACCGAGACCGCCAGCTAGGATAACTAGTTGCATTTTGTCACATTTTTAAAGATGATAAATTAATTTATCATCAATCATCAGGGATTATTTCAAAGAATTATTAACATTTTCTCATAGTGAGTAAAGCTTTGTAAACCCCAGAAATAACGAATTATTATAAATAATCGTAGGGTGATCCGTGGACACCGTGTATTTAGGAATAATCCTAGGGTGTTCCGTGCACACCATGTATTTAAATGCTGCGCGCAATTTCTAACTACGAATTGGGTGGGTACTGCGGACAGTATATTTGAATACAGCGCAATTTCTAACTTACTAAGAGTCGATTAACAAATAGACAAAAAAACCGCCAAGACCTATACTAAATATAAGAAAGACCTTCAACAGAAATGAAAAATCAACTCGCTCGCCTAAAAAAGTTTTTAGGTATCCTCTGTGCGATCGCCTCAATAATTATATTATTCCAATCGACTATACCTGGTGTTTACGCCACGGTTGTTGCACCAAAAATCTCAACCCTACCACAAACGACTGTAGCTTTTGTACCCAACATACCGGGCGGCGGATTAGACTTTCACGAATCAGCAGGAGGACACACTTTAGAGAGACACGTTGGCAAAACAGAAGCAGAACTAGCACAGCGACTCGCAAGCGAAACGAGAATTTCTGCTGCATCTTCTTTTACTGACCGTTCCGTCGCCGAAGCGGCTATTGCAGAAGCAATGAACAGAAATCAAAGTGCGATCGACTCCTGGGTGAAAAGTCGAGGCAATCGTTATACGATCGACTACAATGCCAACCGAATCATTGGCATTACTCTGCGTCGCCGCGCATCGAAAGCAACTTCGACATCTCGCTTGAGAATCGTCCTCCAGCGCAGCGCCAAATTACCTCCCGGATACTTTATCCTCACAGCTTATCCCCAATGATCAATCAATTTCCTCATTTAACGCAATTGTTCAGTTCCTACTTTCACCAAGACTGGCCATTAGAAGCTGATACTCCCAGCGATGTAGTGAACAACTACCGCAGCAGCGAACCGCCCGCAAGTGTTGAAGCTGCATCGCAAGAACTCAGCAAACTGTTAGAAATGCCGATCGCCCCAGCCGATTTAGAAGCATTCATCTTCGAGGAATTAGGGTGTTACTACGACCCACAATCCGAAAATCAAACAGTCCGAGAGTGGTTGGAATCGGTGCAAAAATCTTTGAATACTCCCAGCTAAAATCTATATATTTGTAGGAACACGGCAGTGCCGTGTCCTCTATATAATTCCGATGCAACCGAAAACGATATCACTTGCTAACCGTCAATAAGTAGCCTTCGTGGACGTTGAAATTAGGGATAACATAAGCCAAGCTGCCGCTAGTTACCGACAAACTTTCTTCTTTAACAGTGACAAGCTGTGGCACGGATCCTTCTTGATTGTTGGGAACTTTTTCTAATTTTAGAGTTATTTTCTGACCTCTTTGAATACCTAGCTGCTCCAAATTTCCGAGGCTTAATGTTACCGTTGTTGCTGAGGAAAAATTTGGGTCGAAATAACCTAAAAGTATCTGGGCTTTACCTTCAGGATTTGACTTGCTGGCTAAAGCGACAAGGCGATTGTTATTTGACCAACTCCGCACCCGCGAATTAACTCCGTCAGCATAAGCTTTGTATGTCCACCAAGCGGCTCTCGGTTCAAAATTATTAGGCGTCACCATCCCACTCAGCGTATTGTTGAAGCAATTGCTAACTTTATTTGGCCCTTTACTCTCCCAGCAAGCTCTGCAAGCACCGTCAGCTTTTGCATACTCTAAGTTATACAAATAACCTAAGATTTCCCCCGGCTGGTACTGCGCTAAGTTCCCCACAATTTCGTTGACGTAAATTTTTTGCAAGTTCAGTTCCTTGTAAGAAGGACTTTGCTGAAAATTGCGTTTAGCATCCAATACGTGGTCGTCAACAAATAAAATTCTTGTGTCGTTAAGTTCGTGCCATGAGAGAAAGTTTACTTCAAGTTTGTTAGCCTTGCAGTAATCCAAAAAAGCGGCGAGATATTCTTTGCTGTAGATGGCGATGCTCGGCCCGCCAATAATTGCTGACGGCCCCAATTCTTCCCGCAAGATTCTGTAAGCTCTTTTGTAAGTTTCAAAGAATTGTTCTCTGCTTCCCTTCCAAAATGGATCTGTCCAATCTGGCTCATTCCATACATCCCAAATAATTTTTTTGCCTTTATTTTGCTGGGCTAACTGTCGGATGAAGGATTCCCATGCGGGGTAGTTTTGATAGGGCCAGCCATTGGGATTGCTACCGTAGCCCCACAAGTCGCTGACTATTAACTGAAACTCGGCTCCGCTGGCAATTACTCTATCGTAAATATCGAGTCTCCCTGCCCGCCAAAGTTTGGGCTGCAAGGGTTTGATCGAGCTATCCGGCGGTTTGGCAGTGTCGATTCCGTGCAGGATGCCACTCATGGAAATTGTACCCGTGGCTGGCTGTCCAAAATCCACTGTTACGTTCGATCGAAGTTGGGCAACAGTTGGTTGCTGCCCCCAATATGTTATTAACAAGACAGTTAGCGCAGCTAAGCAAATTGGCAGCAGCTTATTAATAGGTTTGAACTTGAAGGAGAATTGCATATTGTATGGGGTGAGTTTTTCACCAAAACTGTTAGGGTATTCAGAAACCCAGAAGGGCGGGCACGGGGGCTTGAACGCGAGACTTTGGCGAATGCACCGCCCTGCATAAATCGGATCTATCGGCGTTAGGCTTTTAATTTTAAGATTGCCATTCCGAGGCGAAATGATATTCTGCTATCCAAAGTCCTAACGAACAGACAAGGCAGCTTCAAAACCCTGTATTGATTCTATCAATTGTTGCCAAGCTTCGGAATGAATTAGCGAGTAAGTATCGAGTTTAACGCCCTTTTCTGAAGAGAACACCACAAAATTTTCGATCCAACTCAAGATAGTTTCTGTTGTCAACAGTGGCGTGCATTTCCAAGATGAATGCAAATTGTCAACCATCCCGGACACATCCCCGCGCTCCCAAGCTTCCCATGCTTTCCATACTAGATAGTAGTAATTGAGCATACTGTCAACTTGTTGGATCTGCTTTTGGAATTTGGGGGCGCTCGGTGATTGTTCTTGATTGCTGCTAGCGGATAAGGCTTGTTCGATGACCTCTGCGTATTCCAAAAGCATCCGTTCTTCCTTGAATAGTTCTTGGGCCCGGAGTTTGCAAGCTTGTCCTGCAAGCCTCCGCAATTCAGGATTTTGGGCCCATAGTTCTACGGTTTCGGCTAACTCTTGTGCTGTCTTTTGCGGGTCAATTTTAGGATCGGGTATCAACTTTCCCGTCTCTCCCAACTCTTCGGGAATACCGCTAACTGCTGTGGCAATTACGGGCAATCCTTTCGCCATTGCTTCCATGACTGCTAGCGGCATTCCCTCAGCTTCGGAAGATAAAATAAAGATGTCGCTGGCGTCTAACCAATCGGCAATATCCCATCGCTGACCTATGAATTTAACCTGTTCGGTGACTCCTAATTGGCTGACACTTGCTCTCAATTCAGGCTCCATATTGTCGTGAGTGGTAGAACCGGGCCCGGCCCAAACAAAGTATAGCTGTGACCAAATCGGACGATTTTTCATTTGGGCGATCGCGTGCAATTGATACTGATATCCTTTAATGGGAGTCAGTCTCGCCGCCGTGAAACAAACCACAGCTTCTTCGGGGATTCCTTGTTCTTGGCGCAGGCGTTGGCGGTTTGAAAGATTTGGCGGTTCAAAATAACTGTTCGGCCTGCCGTAATAAATAACTTTTCCCTGTTCCAAAGGATTTTTGAATATCCTCTTAAATAAGTTTAAATTATTGTGAGAAACTGCTATTACCGAGCGAGATAAACTGTACTGGTACGACACTGCCTCCAAATAATAAATTCCATCGCCACGATCGAATGTTTTAGAATAGCTATCGACATAACCAAGAGCAATTATGTACGGTATATTCTGCTTAATAGCAACTTGTTTGGCTGCAAAATTGGCCATAGCCCAGCCGTCGCTAAATATAATTAAATCGGGTTGAGCTTGCGCGTAAATTTTTTCAGCATCCCCTAAATTATAAGCAATTCGCGCAAACTCTTTCATCGTATCGAACTCCAGCCAAATATGCTCTATACCTAGCTGCTGCTGTTCGGCAATTAAAGGGTTAGAAGCTTGAGTTTGAACACTACTAACTCGGTAGCCGTCGGCTACTAATTTGCATAAAAGTGAATGGTTGAATTGAGCTAAACCCCCTACTCCGTGGTCTTCTGTGTACATGAGTACGTGCCTTGCTTTCTGGGAAGCAATCAAACTCGGTGCGACGGATTGAAATTGAGAGATATTGTTGACAGCCGTGAATGCTATACTTTGCCATTCCTTTAAATTAGTCAAGTCACAAATATCAAATTTGTAGCCGTATGATGCCGAATATGCCTTGAAATCTTCCACCCACTTAAAAATAGTTTGCGTCCCTGAAAAAGGAGTGTAGTAGAGAGCTTTTTCGAGACACTCAGCCATCTCGGCAAAATAGCCGTCACGATACATTCGCCATCCCGTCCACACTAAAGACCTGTAACGTTCTTGGAGTCTCAAGTCGCGGATGTACTTGGGCAAGTCCGATCGCGCAAAGAATTGCTCCATCACAACTTCCATATTTTTCATTACTTTGGAGCCGCCGGACATGAGATTGCTATCGTGCTGGCGGTAGCAGGTTAGTATTTCTTTTAACCAAACACATTTGCAGCCTTTTAAAGCTAAACGCAAGACAAAATCTAAATCTTCAGTTGGGGGAAAGCGAGGGTCAAATCCCCCCAATCGTTCCCACCACTCCCGCCGCAACATCATCGCGCTGGGGCGCGCGTATTTATACATAACAAATGCTTCTAAATTTAATTGTGGTGCGTATTCCCAAGGCAGGACTGGGGAAATATCTTTGCCTTTTTCATCGACTATCAACCAACCGGTTTGAACCATATCTAAAGAAGCGTCTGCGTCAAAACAAGCAATCTGTTTTGCAAGTTTTTCTGGCAGGAAGAAGTCGTCGGCATCTAGAAAAGCTAAAAATTCGCCTTTGGCTAGTTCGCAGCCGCGATTCCGAGCTATTGCTGCTCCTTGATTTTCCTGATAGACGTACTGAATTATATCGCGGTAAGCATTTAAGACTAGGCTTGTGCTATCTGTAGAACCGTCATCTATGACAATAATTTCCCAGTCTTGGTAAGTTTGATCGATAACGCTTTCTACGGCTCTAGTAATGTAGCGCTCACAGTTGTATACTGGGATAATTACGCTGACTCGCGGTGTTTTTTCCGAAAATATGCTAGCCATTAACTTTTTCCATTCTGATAAGTTTCTTAATGATTGAAAATTGATTGTAAGCCCGTAAGCTTGAGAAATATTAGCTAGACGTTTGACCCAATCTATTACAGTTTTTTCGGGAGAATAAGGACTGTAGGTGAGAGATTTTTGGAAAAATTCAACTGCCTCTACTGGATACCTACTATAGTACAATTGCCATGCCATCCAAGTCAATGCTTCGTAGAAAGCCGAATTTTCTAACTCGCGGATGTGCTGCGGCAAATCAGGCCGAGCGAAAAATTTTTGTTTTAATGTAATAAAAAGATTTGCTTGTTTCTGGGCTTTTTTTATTGAGACATTTTGGTCGTGCTGGCGGTAGCATACTGTCACTTGAGGCAGCCAAGCTGCTTCGCAACCAAACACTGCTAAACGTAAAACTAAATCTGAATCGTCTACTGAATCAAACTCAGAATTAAACCCGCCTGCAATTTCCAGCCACTGGCGCGAAAACATCATGGCACTGGGAAGTACGGGCATTTGTACTATCCAAGTTTCTAAGTCTAACTTGGGGAAATACTCCCAAGGTTTGATGTCAGAAATAGCGTCGCCTTGTTCGTTAACTAAACGCCAGCCACTGTTAACAATTCCTAATGAGGGTTGCTGGCGAAACAGCGCTACTTGTGCTGCTAATTTATCTGGCAGAAAGAAGTCATCTTGATCTAAAAAAGCAATGACTTCGCCTTTGGCTTCCTGAATTCCTCGGTTGCGGGCGGCTGCTACTCCTCGATTTTCTTGATATACATAGCGAATTTTGTCAAAATAAGGCTGTAATACCTCATGTGTCCGATCTGTCGAAGCGTCGTCTATGACGATAATTTCCAAATCAGTAAAAGTTTGGTTTAGGGCGCTTTCTACCGCTTGCGCAATGTAGCGATCGCCGTTGTATGCTGGTATAATTACGCTGACTTGCGGTATCTGAGTCGCTGCTGACATTCTTTACCTCGCTGTTAACCTGTGGCTCTCTTAGTTTAATCCAAATTAGTTTTTATTCAACTCTTGTTGTGCAAATTAACTTAAAGTGCGAGCGCACAAATGCTATGCAGGCGAGCCGGTATTTACAGGTAGGGAGATGTCTGTGCATGAGTTGAAAAGTAGACAAGTTTTACCATAGAATTATACAAGCAATTATTACTAAGCAGGAACGCAGCAAGTGAATTCAGAAACAGCAGCGGTTGATTTTCAACAACAGGCCGAAGTCTATTTGGCTTTAGGGAAGTTGGAGGAGGCGATCGCACTTTGCCAGCAAGTTTTGGCATCGCACCCCAATTCCGCCAAAACTTGCAAGACCTTGGGAAAGGCGCTGCAAGCTCAGGGTAAACTAGAAGACGCAAGGTATTGGTATAAAGTTGCGATCGGCCTGCAACCCGATTTGGCCGAAGCTTTTGCTAACCTCGGTACTCTCTGCGCTTCTTTGGAACAATGGCAAGAGGCGATCGCCTGTTACCAAAAAGCCATCTCCCTGCAACCAAACTTTGCAGGATTTTACCGTAATTTGAGCCGGATATTTACCCAAGTCGGTCAAGCTGAAGAAGCAGCAGAGTGTTCGTATCAAGCACTCATGGTGGAACCGATAGAGATAGCGGAAGAATATCTCGATTTAGGTAATACTTTGTTGGCGCAAAAGAAGCCAGAAAAAGCGCTGACTTGTTACCACCGCACGATTTATTTAAACCCGAGTTTTTGCGAAGCTTACTGCAAATTAGCAGAAGCTGCTAGCGAACTAAAAAAGTGGGATGAAGCTATTGTCCACTACCGCAAAGCTATTCAACTTCAGCCAGATATTTCTGAGCTTTATTACAAATTAGGCAAGGTTTTTCAAAACAGCGGACAATTACCTGAAGCAGTCGCCGCTTACCGGGAAAGTATTGAATTAAATCCCAACTCTTTTTGGTCTTACTATAATTTAGGTAGTGTGCTGCTCAAGTTAGAACAATGGCCAGAAGCCGTTGTTGCCTACCGCACGGCTGTTGAAATTAACCCAGATTTTTCTTGGTGTTACTACAGCATGGGGGAAGCTTGCAGCAAATTAGAAAAATGGTCGGACGCCGCCGCTGCTTACCAGCGAGCTATTGACTTAGATCCTAATTATTCCGGCTCTTTTCATAACTTGGGAGATGCTTTTTTTCAGCTCCAAAAATGGTCGGAAGCTGAGGCTGCATACGAAAGGGCGATCGCACTCGATTCAGAATTCTTTTGGTCTCATTATAATTTAGCTTTAACTAAAGTTAAACTCCAGGATTGGGTAGCAGCAATCAGCGCCTACCAGCGGGCGATCGAACTCAATCCCAACTTTTCTTGGAGTTATCACAATTTAGGAGAAGCGCTGTTGAAAACCCAGCAGTGGAAAGCAGCATCTGTCGCCTACAAGCGCGCTATTGAACTAAATCCCCATCTTTCTTGGTCTTATTACAACTTAGGCGATGCTTTGACTGAAATGCACGAGTGGAACGATGCGGTTTCAGCTTACCTTTGCGCGCTGGAAATAGAGCCTGAACTACCTAAAATTTACACCAAATTAGGCGATGCTCTCATCAAAAGAAGCCCGAGCGATTTAGACACAGCAACCAGCTACTATCACCACGAGTTGCTGCCCCTGCAGCCTCCGGAATTTTACTGTAAAATAGCCCAAAAATTTTCCGACATCGATCGGATTGACGCAGCGACAGTTTTGTACTTGATGGCCTTAGAAATCCGGCCCGAAGATCCCGCAATATCCGGGAAATTGGCGGAAGTTTTGGAGAAAAAGGACTCGTCGGGCGAGCGCAGGATATTATTAGAGTTGGAGAATCACGATATTCCAGATCGCTACATTGCCCGAGTCGTCAAAGGTAAGAGTTTTGCACAAGTCGGCGGCTTGTCGGCAACTGTCAACGAAAAAGTATCTGTAGCTAGCAAATACGGTGCAGTTTCTCTTACAATGATTGATGCCATGCCCGAATTCCTCCACGGGTGGCAAGATTTTCGCGATCGGATGACAAGTTTAAAGATTGCTAATTATAATTGTATAAATCGAGATATAACTCAGATTCAGCTTGCAGAAATTGGCGAGCCTTACGATGTAGTTCACTGTGCAGGAGTTTTGTACCACCACCCTCACCCTTTGCAAATTTTAACTAACTTGCGTCAAATAAGTGGGGAGTATTTAATCTTAACTTCAGCTATTACTCAAGAAGTTATAGAAAACGAGCGGGGGCGCTACGAAATTCCAGCTTCTGGGGTAATTTTCATTCCCGCTTTAGGCGACGTAGAACGAGCTATTTTAACAAATTACTGGCAGAAGCACACCGACGGCGCACCCATGTTAGGGATAACTGAGAAAGCAGTTTTTGACATCAACAACTTTGCGGGGTGGTGGTGGCTACCTACAGCTACTGCTTTAGAATGTATGTGCGAAGTCGCGGGATTTAAAGTGTTAGACAAAGGATTGGCGTGGGACAATAATGTTCTGACTCTGCTACTGGGGATTTGAGGGTTTGTAAACGAACAATAACAGGACTTGCTTGTGCACAAACGGCTAAACACCCGGTTTATGAGCGGATTTCTCGTTTTTTTTCCCATATTCCTACTAAAAACCGGGTGTTTTCCGTAAGTCCTAAATAAAATAGCTGCCAACATCTTTTGTGAAGAAAACAGGAACAGGGAAATAATCAATGAACGATCACCAACCAGGGACGCCGTTAGGAAACATTTTAGTAGTAGACGATACAGCAGAAAACCTGCGTCTGTTGTCTACGATGTTGACTCAGAGGGGGTACACCCCCCGCTGCGTGATTAACGGAAAAATGGCTCTGAGAGCCTGCAATTCTAATCCACCCGATTTGATTTTGCTCGACATAATGATGCCGGAAATGAACGGTTACGAAGTTTGTCAGCACTTGAAATTAGAGCCTAAAACTCGCGAAATTCCGGTAATTTTTATCAGTGCTAAAGATGAAATTTTCGACAAAGTAAACGCATTTGCTGTGGGAGCTGTGGACTATATCAGCAAGCCATTTCAGTTTGAAGAAGTGCTCGCCCGCATCGAAAGTCACCTCAGCCTGCGGAATTTACAAAAGCAGCTAAAAGAACAAAATATGCTGCTGCAAGAAGAAATCACGAGCCGCTTAGCAGTCGAAAAAACTCTTCAAGAAAAAAATCACATTTTGCAACAAGAAATCAGCACCCGTCGCGCCGTTGAAAAAGCTCTGCAAGAGCAAAATTTGGTACTCCAACAAGAGATATCAAACCGCCAGCGCGCCGAATCTGCTCTATTAAAATCTAACCAAGAATTGGCGCGTTCAAATGCGGAACTAGAACAATTTGCTTATGTGGCTTCTCACGACTTGCAAGCGCCTTTAGCAACCATTGCCAGTTACGCTCAACTTTTAGAAAAACGCTACAAAGACCAACTCGACACCCAAGGTAGTAAGTTTATCGGCAATATCGTTCAGGGCTGCACCCGAATGCAAACTTTAATTGACGATTTACTCGAATATTCGCGCGTTGGCCGGAGTCGGAAACCTTTTGAACTGACAGATTGCAATCACGCAGTCGAGCAAGCACTCGCGAACCTGCAAGGGGCGATCCGCGAGACTAAAGCCGTTGTCACCTACAGCGAATTACCCGCGGTAATGGGGGATATTTCTCAACTCATACAGCTCTTTCAAAATTTAGTCAGCAATGCGATTAAATATCGCCACGATGCACCGCCTGTCGTTCATATTACCGCTTGCAGACAGGAGGAAAACTGGTTAATTTCTGTCTCAGATAATGGAATTGGGATTGCTCCCCAGCATCAAAAACGTATCTTTCAAATTTTCCAGCGCTTGCATACTCAAAGAGAATATTCTGGGACAGGTATTGGTTTAGCAATTTGTCAAAAGATTGTGGAACTTCACGGGGGATGTATCTGGGTGGAATCGGAACCGGAGCAAGGTTCTACGTTTCACTTTACTATCGCTTAATTGAGACATTTTTTCGTCAAAAGGGAGAAGTTATAAGGTAGAAAAAGTCAATTAGTTTCTATGTTATAAGTCAAAAAGTATAAATTACAATTGACAATTTAACCCCATTTCAAATAATAAAAAACAAGTAAACAAGTGGCATTTTTTTGACTATCGGGGTTGGAATAGTGACGACAGTTGCATTCTTTTTTAACTGGTCTAAATCGCAAATTAGAAAAAAATAGTTTCCGTTGACAGTCTAGTTAGTGCGTGATATAATTTTAATTATTAAACACATTTTTTGTAGCGCTTGCTCCCCCCGCAATCTTACGGTCAATCTTACGGTCGATGTATGTGTACGTGCAATTGAATGACTGCCCGGAAAAAAAAAAGTCAAATTCAAGTTAGTTTAACATTTTATTGATTAATAAATATTATGAAAGCAGTTTTTAACTTAGCTTTGCCTCCTATCTGCTTTAAAGTTCTGTTAGTAGAAGACAACCCTCAGGAAGCTGAGCTGATTGAAGATTTGCTTTCAGAAATTGGCGGCGCGCAGCGTATAGTGCTGACGAAAGTAGAGCGCCTCAGCGAAGCGCAGCAGCGATTGAATCAAGAAACTTTTGACATAATTTTATTAGACCTTTCACTGCCAGATAGTCTGGGAATCGAGACGGTGGCTCGGGTACAAGAATACGGGGTAAATGTGCCGATCGTAGTTCTGACCGCCCAAAACGACGAAGAACTTGCCCTGCGGTTGATTTCGGTCGGCGTCCAGGATTATTTGGTAAAAAGAAAAATCGACAGCGAACTGTTAATTCGATCGCTCCGTTACGCCATAGAACGCCAGAACAGTCAAGATGCTTTGCGAAAAAGTGAAGAAAAATATCGCTCGGTGGTGGAAAATTCCCTGATCGGCATTGCAATCATCGCTCCAATTATTGACAGCGAAATTCCTCTAAATTGCCACTGGATAGAAGTTAACGATGCCCTGTGCAATTTGCTGGGCTATGAGCGCTACGAACTCGTGCAAAAGAATTGGCTAGAGTTGACTCATCCAGAGGATTGGGAGGCTAATTGTGAAAATTTTTCTCAGATGTTAGCAGGTAGGCTCGACGGTTACATCTTAGACAAAAGGTGGCTCAGAAAAAACGGCGAAATAGTTCACACGCGAGTTTCCCGGCGCTGCATCCGCCGCCTGGACGGGTCTATTGACCGGATAATCGAAGTAGTGTTGGACGTGAGCGATCGCTACCGCTACGAAGCGAAACTGAAAGCGTCAGAAGAATTTTTAAACCACACCATAAATGCTACGCCAGACCCAATTTTTGTCAAAGACGAGCAACACCGCTGGATAATATTAAATGATGCTTTTTGTCAGTTGGTCGGCAAATCGCGACAAGAACTGATGGGCCAATCAGATTATGACTTTTCCCCCCAATCAGAAGCTGCTGTTTTTTGGACAAAAGATGAAGAAGTATTGACAACGGGTGTCTGCTTGGAAACCGAAGAAAAATTCACCGACTCTGCCGGGAGAGAACATATAATTTCTACCAAAAAAAGCGTCTTCCAAATAGCAGACGGCAGTAAAGTAATAGTGGGTATAATTAGAGATTTTACAGAATACAGACAGCAACAAAAAGCCCTGGAACAAAGCGAAGCTCGCTTTCAAAAATTGGTAGCTAACCTACCGGGAATTATTTATCAATTACAAATGTCATCAACTGGGAAAATGTCTTTCCCCTACATCTCTTCAGGCAGCCGCCAACTCTACGAATTAGAGGCAGAAGCAATAGAACAAAATGCGGAACTCATTTCCAAGGGAATTCACCCAGACGATCTCTTAGATTTAAAAGCATCGATCGCAATTTCAGCCACTACGCTGGAACCTTGGCAGCAGCAGTGGCGGCAGACTTTACCATCTGGAAAAGTTAAGTGGCTGCAAGGAGCTGCGAGACCAGAAAGGCTCACTAATGAGAGCCCATGTGGCAGCGAAGGCGATATTCTCTGGGACGGTTTAGTGATGGATATTACTGAATTAAAGCAGGCACAAACAGAGCGCGATCGTTTTTTTACCATCTCCTTAGACTTGCTTTGCATTGTAGGTTTTGACGGTCATTTTAAACGTTTAAACCCAGCTTGGTCAACAGCTTTAGGCTACAGTATTAGTGAATTGTTGGCCAAGCCAATGATCGAATTTGTTCATCCAGACGATCGAAAAGCCACCGCAGCCGAAGGGGCAAAACTAATAGCCGGTACGTCCAGTATCTCGTTTGAAAACCGCTACATCTGCAAAGACGGTTCTTACAAATGCTTCCTGTGGACGGCATCGCCATTTACCGAAGAAGGTTTAATCTACTCAGTCGGTCACGACATTACCTCTCGTAAACAAGTAGAGTCCCAACTGCAGCGACAAGCAGTAGCAATGGCCGCTGCTTATGACGGCATCGCCATTTTTAATAATAATAAAGAATGTATTTACTCAAACGAAGCTTATCTCAAAATGTACGGTTTGTCAAGCCCTAGCGAACTGTATGGGAAGAAATGGAAGATGCTCTACAGCAAAGCAGAAAATCTATTTTTTGAACTACAAATAATGCCGGTTCTCCTGCAAAAAGGGTACTGCAATATAGAAGCGAGCGGTCAGCGCCCGGACGGTACTAAGTTCCCTCAAGAATTGTCGCTGACAATGCTTGGAGGTGGTGAAATCATTTCTATAGTCCGCGATATAACTAATAGAAAACAGGTAGAATCAGCCCTGCGGTCGAGCCAGCGCCGCTACCAAACTTTAGCAGAAGCATCGCCAGTTTGCATATTCCATACCGACACCTTGGGAAATTGCCTTTATGTGAATCAACGCTGGAGCGAAATTACGGGATTAAACGCAGAATTAGCAGCAGAAATTGGCTGGATGAATGCCATACATCCCGATGATGTCGAGCGGGTAAAAAATGAATGGCATCGAGCAATTATTGATAAAACTCCTTTTAAATCAGAATACCGCTTTCAGCGTCCCGACGGTCGGGTAATTTGGGTGATAGGTCAGGCAATTGCAGAAATCGGAGACAAGCAGGAGATTAAAGGCTATATCGGCACTATTACTGATATTAGCGATCGCAAACAAGCAGAATTAGATTTGCTGCGAGTTACTCAAGCAGTGGAAAGCACCAGCGATGCGATCGGCATTGCTGACTTGACAGGGCGATCGATCTACCACAATCAAGCCTTTGTTCAACAGTACGGCTACACAGCAGAAGAACTAAACACAGCAGGCGGATTAACAGCAATTTACCCCCAAAGTAATGTGCTGCTAGAAATTTTTAAAACGCTCCGTAAAGGCAAATCTTGGCAAGGCGAACTCAAAATTAACACTAAAAACAACAAACTGGTAACAACTTTATTCCGCGCCGACGGCATTAAAGATGAAACTGGTCATTTAATCGGGTTAGTGGGAGTAATTACCGACATCACCGAACGCAAACAAGCGGAGATGGCCCTGCAGCAGCAATTAAGGCGAGAACGGCTGGTAGTTGCCATGCTCGATCGCATTCGCTCCTCCCTAAATTTAGAAGAAGTCCTGACAACTGCTGTCGAAGAAGTGCGACAATTTTTGCAAACAGACCGCACAGTTATTTACCGCTTTAATCCCGACTGGAGCGGTTTTGTAGTTGTCGAATCCGTAGCAAAAGATATAATTTCGTTGAAAAAATTTGACAACTTGGATACGTGTTTTAGAGATAAATTTGTTGATATTTACCAGCAAGGTAATATTCGTGCTATAGCAGATATTTACGCGGAAAAGAGGAGCGAATGTCACCTTAAATTCCTCGAACAATTTGAAGTTAAAGCTAACTTAATAGTGCCTATTTTACAAGCACGAGAAAGCATTTCCCAAGTCCAACCGACGGTAGAAAACCACCTCTGGGGACTCCTGATCGCCCACGATTGCAGCGGCCCCCGTTCCTGGGATTCATCAGAAATAGAATCCCTCCGGCAATTGTGCGTGCAATTGGCGATCGCGATCCAGCAATCCACGCTATTTCAACAAGCACAAACCGAAATTGCCGAGCGCAAACTTGCAGAATCTGCCCTCCAACAAGCTGCATTAGCTGCAGAAAGCGCCAACCGCGCCAAAAGCGAATTTCTTGCCAACATGAGCCACGAACTACGCACGCCTTTAAACGGCGTTTTAGGTTACGCTCAAATCCTCAAAACCGACAAAGACTTAAGCTCAGAGCACCAAGAAAGTCTCAGCAATATTCAACAGTGCGGTCAACACCTGCTGATGTTAATCGACGATGTTTTAGATCTTTCCAAAATTGAAGCTAGAAAAATGGAACTCTACCCGGAAGAGTTAAATTTTCTAAATTTCACGAAAAACATTGCCGATCTCTTTCAGATGCGGGCCTCTCAAAAAGAAATTTTATTCAATTACGAACAAGTCTCTCCCCTGCCTAGCTGCGTTCGTGTCGATCCAAAAAGATTGCGCCAAATTCTCATAAACTTACTCAGCAATGCCGTTAAATTTACTAACAGCGGCGGTGTGACTTTCAAAGTCGGCTATGTCGGCACAGGGGCCTGGAGTCGAGGGCAAGGAGAAAATTATGAGTTCTCGACTTTGAGTTCGGAACTGAAAGAAAATTATATGCGTTTCGCCCACAATGCGATCGCCGCCAAACACGCTTTAAAAATCCGCTTTCAAGTCGAGGATACCGGCACAGGAATAGAGCAAAGCAAGTTAGAAGAAATATTTTTGCCTTTCCACCAAGTAGGAGGCAATACGTTTGTTGAAGGTACAGGTCTCGGACTCTCGATTAGCCAGAAATTAGCGAAACTAATGGGTACCGAAATTCGCGTCCACAGCACTTTGGGAAAAGGCAGCACTTTTTGGGTAGATTTAGAAGTGCCAGCAGCTAAACGGTACTTGGAGGTGTCTCCTTTGCAGGAAAAACGCTGGCTTGTCGGTTTTATCGGCAACAAGCGGAAAGTGCTAATCGTGGATGACAATCAACTGGATCGCGATTTGTTGTGCAGGCTGCTGCGGCGTTTGGGATTTGAGGTTGCAGAGGCCCAAAACGGCCAAGAATGCCTATGCAAAACAGTTGAATTTCAACCGGATGTGATTTTAATGGACTTGCGGATGCCTGTAATGGATGGCTTAGAAACTGCAAGAAAATTGCGGCAGTTGCCGTCCGTAAAAGATGTCGTGTTAATCGCTATGTCAGCTAGCGTTTTCGAGGCTACGCAGCAAGATAGCATCCTCGCAGGGTACGATGATTTTATTCCCAAACCGATCGAAGCCAATCACTTTTTGGAACAGTTGCGCGTGCATTTGGGACTAGAATGGATTTATGGGGAATCTTCGGAAAACAAAAAGCGCAAAACTCCCAGTTTGTCACCCGCCTCTGATTTTCCTGCTTATTCTTCTCTGTTACCTGCGGCTTCTGAGTCAGTAGCAAAACTTTTGAGACTCGCAGCTATGGGCGACATTGAAGAAATTTTTGAGGAGAGTGCTAAGCTGGAGAGTTTACAACCTAATTTAGTGCCGTTTGTCTCGAAGCTGCGCCAACTTGCTAAGGGATTTCAGCTCAAACAAATTCGGAATACTTTAAAGCAATATATCGAGGGAAAATAGTATGAATCTCATGGTTGAGAGCTTGGCTGCATACAGATAATTTAGATGTGCAACAACTTACCGCCGCGTTATTTAGCCGCAGGCACTGGCAATTGTCGATCGCGCAATTGTCAGTGCAGGCGGCCGTAAGTCCCAACATTAAACAAGTTGTTTTCCCGCTTCAGAAGTTGCCCTCGCAGAGTCCGATCAACTGCTGTTAAATGCCAGATATTTTTGGGTACAGCAGAGATTTTGATCGGCGCCGGATCTGGTTCGCTCTTACCGTGTTTTGTACTATTTCAAACAACAATTTTCTGGTAAACTAAAGTGGAAAGTTGCTTTCCATCCCTAGACTGAAGTCCCAGGGTTTGCAGGCTATTTTTTGACAATAGAGTTTTTGAGAGAGTTGGGATTGAAATTACTTTGCCTCAGTAACGGCCACGGAGAAGACGCGATCGCCCTTCGCATCTTGCAGGAACTGCAACAGCACCCGCATCCGCCAGAATTAGCCGTGTTTCCGCTAGTGGGTGAAGGGCAAGCTTTCGCTCAACTAGAAAACGCCCGCATCATCGGCCCGGTGCAGCGGATGCCTTCGGGCGGCTTTATTTACATGGACGGGAGGGAATTTTTGCGCGATGTCAAAGGCGGCCTGCTTCAGTTAACCATCGCTCAGTTTAAAGCCATCCGCGCTTGGGTGCGATCGCAACAACAGTCTGGGAATCAAGACGGCGTTATTTTAGCCTGTGGGGATATTGTACCGCTGCTGTTTGCTTGGCTCGGCGGCGCGCCCTATGCCTTTGTCGGTACTGCCAAGTCAGAGTATTATTTGCGCGACGAGAACGGGCCTCTGGCTCGCAAATCCCGAGTCTTTGGTTGGTGGGGTTGCCCGCGATCGGTTTATTTGCCTTGGGAGCGCTGGTTGATGACTCGATCGCGCTGTCGGGCCGTTTTTGCCAGGGACGCGCTAACCGCTGAGACTTTACAAAAGCTGGGAATTCCCGCTTACAATCTCGGAAACCCGATGATGGACGGACTGCAACCGGAAAATCCAGCCGGTTTTTACGGCCCTGACGCAGAGTTGCGGGAAAGGTCGCGATCGCTCGTCATCACCTTACTGCCCGGTTCTAGAGCGCCGGAAGCCTATGCTAATTGGCTGCTAATAATAGAGGCTGTAGCCGGAATTTTATCGCTGTTTGCCGATCGCAAATTGTTATTTTTCGGAGCTATTTCCCCTGAGTTAAATCTAGAAGCTTTGCGACCTAGTTTAGAATTTTTTGGCTGGCGACAAGAAGGCGAAACTCGAACGCAGCGGCGAGAAGGAAGTATTTTGCGACCTCCTGTTTCAAGCGCTCAAGAAATTCAAAAAGAATCTCCTAATTTGCTATTGCCCTTGACCTTTGTGCAGAGAAACGCCACGATGATTTTAACTCAGCAAAGTTTTAACGATTGTTTGTACGAAGCAGATTTAGCAATAGCAATGGCAGGAACGGCTACAGAACAATTTGTAGGTTTAGGAAAACCCGCGATCGCCATTCCCGGAAACGGCCCGCAATTTACTCCAGCTTTTGCAGAAGCTCAAAGTTGCCTCTTAGGCCCGTCATTAATTTTAGTCAAACATCCCGCCGAAGTTGCCGGCGCCGTGCAGTCTTTGCTCCGCGACCCCGACAGGTTGCAGCTAATCGCTGAAAATGGCTTGCGCCGCATGGGAGAACCCGGTGCAGCAGCCAGAATTGCCGAGTGTTTAATGCAGCGCTTCGGCGGTGAATCCAGCAATTCTCAATTGCCTGCAATTCACTAGGAACCAAACAATTTTGTGTTCCTGCCCAGTATCTTTAATACTACTTTCTTTTAAAAACATCTTGTTCGCTAACTACTAATTTCCGTAGGGTGCGCCTAGGCGCACCTTACTAATACGGCATTCGCAGAAAATTTCAAGTCGGCGTTTTTTCTGAAGATTGAACCCAGAAATCAGCCTGAGGAATTTTAAAATCCGACTTAACCAAAACTCCCGGTTCTCGCTGCACCGGCAGCACATCTAAAGTATCCGTTTGCGCGCAATATTTTAAATCTTCAATAACCCCTAAACCGAGGAGGCGCTGGCCGTGACTGGCTCTTTCCAACAATTCGTGCAACCGATCTTGCCAGTGCAGGTAAAGAGCAATAGCCCCAAATACTTCATCGTTACCCGCAAAATCGCTCGCAGGAATACCGCTTTCTGCTAGCAAACTTTGGGCGATCGCACCAGCACAAACCGTATCTTCCAACGAATAACTCCCTTCCCAACCAGAACCCACAATCCAAATAGTTTCCGGCTGTTTATTTAACAAAAACTGCACCACAGATTTGCGGTTAATCAAAGCCGCCGTTAACACAGTTGCAGCAGCTTGCACTCGCTCCAGAGCCCGAGTACCGTTAGTTGTGCTGATAAAAATTCGCTTCCCAGTCACCTTTTCTGGCGTGCAGTCGAGGGGGGAATTCCCCATGTCAAATCCGTCAACTTTGCCGCCGCCGCGCTCTCCGGCGCGAATCCGCTTATCTGCAGGCCATTTTTCGCTCTCGGCCATTAGCTTATCTAAGTTGCTGAAAACTTGGACAGCTTCCGCCCCATTATTCAGGGCCGTTGCCATTGTCGTAGTCGCCCGCAGCACATCAACTGCGATCGCGCAAGCCGGCATTTTGTCGGCTGGCGTAAGTTCCGGGGTATGGTAAATAAAAAGCTTCACTTTTGGGCTACCTGCGATAAATCCTCATCAGCAATAATAATGGAAAGTGGATGATAGAAAATAGAGTCGAGTCCTCAAAAGCAGAAAATATGTCAAAACAGCTAAATTCAAACCCCGCCCACGCCGCCATTACCGCACCAATTGGACTCCTCGCAGGTTTCACCTATCCTTTGCGAGCTTTCACGCTAATTTTGCAAACTCCCAAGCTGTGGACTTATGTATTAGTTCCAGTGGTGCTAAATTTTATAATTGGTATTGGTCTTTATTTAAGCTTGCTATTTCCCAGTTTGGCAGGGATAGACGTTTTAGTTGCCGATTTGTCCGTCCGATTTAATGCTCTAATTGCGAGTTTTCCAGCTTGGCTGAGCTTTCTCGGCGTGTTAACAGTCGCTTTCGGCTGGCTGCTGCGCGTACTCCTAGTGTCAGGACTTTTGCTGATAATTGGATTTTTGTTAGTGCAGTTTGGCGTGATTTTAGGTTCGCCCTGGTACGGCAAACTTTCCGAACAATTGGAACTGCTGCGGAACGGTCAATTGCCCGCAGAAGCACCAATGAATTTGGCGAGTAGTTTTGGGGATATTCAAAGGGCGATCGCCTTTGAACTGCGAAAACTACAAATTTTGTTGAGCGTCGGCATACCGCTGCTGCTGCTGCATTTTGTGCCGGGTGTCGGCTCTATTCTTAGCAGTTTGGGTGGCGTAGCTTTGGGCGCGACTATTGTCTGTTTGGACTTTTTAGATGCACCTTTAGAGAGGCGGAGGCGACCTTTTCAGGAGAAATTGAAGATAATTTGGGCGAGTTTGCCGGCCAGCGGGAGTTTTGGTCTGGTTTGTTTGGGTTTGGTGAGCATTCCCCTGTTGAATCTGTTGGCGATTCCGCTGTGCGTGACGGCGGGAACTTTGTTTTTTTGCGATCGCATTTGGCCGGCCCGCTTTGCCCCAGAAGAAACAAAGAGCGATCGAGAAACTAACATTACCAATTAAAAACTAGGAAGATGCTTCTTCCTTCGGCTGACTCTGGGAGTTAAGACCCAAAAACGGGCTTAACAACAGCCAGCTAATGAAGAAAAAGGATGCTGTAAATAGCTGGACAATATCGATCGCCGACAAATATCCGTCAGATAATAGTGCAATAGTTCTATCTGTCAGCCCGAATATCCAAGAGAGAATCCCAAACAGCCAAATGCCTTTTTGGAGCATGGGCAAAAATGCTGAAACTTCGGAGTTTTGCGACTTGTTCATTGATTTAGCCCTTGTTTGCGAAAAGTCTGATTAACCGGGGCACCCCAAGGGCTTAAGGATTTTTGGTGTCTCCTCGGATTCCCTTTGTTATCTATATGTTAAGAAATATTTCCCGATATGACAACGCGCCCTGAGAGGGATTTCCGCATCTATCTCAAGAGGTAGTCGCAGCGCCAACAAAGAGTGATATTTGCTACACTTTGGTAGGATGCGCGATCGCGATCGGGTTCTGGGCCACTCTTGCCATGAGTCCCAGGCGCTTGATATAGTGGGTCACAGGCTACGTAAAAGAGCGAAATCACAAATTATGTTATTTAACAGTATTGAATTTTTAGTATTTTTTGCGATTGTTTTCGCCATATATTATTTCCCTCCGTTGCAAAAAGTGCAGGTTCCCATCCTGATAATTGCCAGCTTTATTTTTTACAGTTGGAGCGCCCCCGCACTGTTGCTGCTCCTGCTACTGTCAATTATTATCAACGCTACAGTCAGCTTTCAAGTTGCCAGAATTTCTGACAAAAAACAGCGATTTTTTTGGGCTTTATCGGGAGTAGTTCTCAATGTATTAATTTTGAGCTTGTTTAAATACGCCGGTTTGCTAACTAACTTTGTTGCGGATGTTTTTAATATTGCTCGAACCGAAGGCAGCCTGGCTTATTTATTCTTAAAATTGCCTTTGCCGATCGGCATTTCTTTTTACACCTTTGAAGGCATAAGTTTAATCGTAGACGTACTGACTCAAAAAGATAAAAGCGAAACAGAATCAAACGCTTACGTCTCGCCCAACTTCACCCAACACCTGCTAAACACCTCATTTTTTATTAGCTTTTTGCCCAATTTACTGTCAGGGCCGATTTTAAAATCCAAGAGATTTTATCCCCAGATTGTTCCTAAATACTTTAAAGACATTCCTGGAAATTTCATTTTTCGCTCCCTCGTTGTCGGCTACTTCCTAAAAATGGTCATCGCCGACAACTTAAAAGACTATATAGCCTTTATCAGAAAGATGAGGTATCATGTAACTGACTTGAACGAAGTAAAAAATATAGTAATTGCTCAACTAGGGGAAAAAATGGAGCCATCAATAGAGAGAGCTTGTTGAATAGATTGATAAGCAGTTAAAC